>NZ_JBQHUB010000014.1:0-71310 GCF_052065415.1 Pseudoflavonifractor sp. HCP28S3_F10
TGTCTACGCAGCCTGACGGCTGCGGCAACCTCGCTCACGGATAGATCCTGCGGCTCCATCCGTGAGCAAGGTTTTTACCACGGGGTGTCCAACTTGTTATTGCAATTTGCGAGTTTTATTTGAAATAATTCCCTTATAATATATATATTTTTAATATATTTCACGCTGTAACGCCGTATCCGGTTTACAGAGGCGGACAAACGAAAGGCGCGGGCAGACTGAAATACCTGCCCGCATTTTTCAAGTCAGAACCCGCCCATCGTGGGCCGAAGCGTTTCCCTGTTGAAGCTATGCTGATACCGCAGGATGCGTCCAGATACAGCAGCATCCAGTCCTCGCCGCCCGAGCACATAGATAGAAAGGGACAGCTCCGCCTGGGAGCATGGGGATGTCTGCCGGCCGTGAGATGTTGACAGTGGCCTAGATGCAGGGAATGTGGAGGGTGTACTCCCCCGGTCTGAAGTTCCAGTCCGTATATTCGTTCCCGCTGAAGGGCGTGTAGTTCAGGGGTGTGCCGGTGGGCACCGTGCCGTCGTCGGCGGCGGGCGGGCTGCGACGCCGGCCTCCAGCACATAGACGGCGCTCGCCGGGTCCTTGCTGATATCGCAACCGGGTACCACATCGAAATATCGCAGGGCCAGATAAGCGCAGGCATCCAAGGCAGAGGCCAGCAGCGCCATCAGCAGACCGGTGGCCATGGCCTTGAACAATTTCTTCAAGCCCGCTAGCGGCACTTTTCACTGTCGCATAGGGAATCAGGGAATCGCCGGTCTCCTTCTCCGGTCTCCCCCCGTAATATTTCATGCCGGTGATCTCTGCGTCCAGAGGCTCCAGATCGCCAAGCGCAGATTCCAGATCAGCCCGGTATCGCTTTATGGCCAGCCGGTCCGTGGTCACCGCCAAAGTACTCCAATACCAGACGAAGGCCCTCTCCACTTCCACAGAGGGCGCGTGGACGGTCCGCTTTGAGAATATGATTGCCGATGCCCTGAAGCTGGGGCCGCTACGCTGCATGGAACCGGAGCTGCCGGCGGAATTGGCGGCGCGGCTTGAACAGATCCGCCCGGAAGGGCTGCCCTCCAATGTCCTGCATGCCCTGGTTGCCTATTATCTGGCCAACCGGCCAGAGGACAACGATTGGGTGGTGCTTCCTGTGACCAACTTCGACTGCTATTTCGGCAATACCAACTTTGTCCGGAAGTATCTGAACCCCCCCTGCGGAGGTCATCAAACGGAGCAACAGCTTCGGCGTCAGCCGGTATCGGGTGAGAGAAAAATATCTGCCAAAATAAGCGACGAGACTGGCCAATATGGCCAGTCTCGTATTCTTTGTCTATGGCACCGTAGATTCTGTACTGCTTACAGGTTTCCGGTGCCCTTACGGCTCCGTCTCATAAGGCCAGGTGTTGATGCCGCCAAATTCGCAGATGTTGGTGTAGCCCAGTTCAGCCAGCGTGGAAGATGCGGTCTTACTGCGATTTCCGCTGCGGCAGTACACCAGAACTGTGGAGTCCTTTTCGGGAATAACAGCGGCGGCAGTTTCCTCGTCAATGATTCCTACCGGTAATAGCACGGAGCCGGGAATGTGGCCGTTGTCGTATTCGTCCTGCTCCCGCACATCCAGGATGATGACCTCCTGGGTGTCCATCATCTCTTTGGCCTCTTCCTGGGTAATCTGCTGGTAAGAACCGTCCCCAGCACCCCCGCCGCACCCAGTCAGCATCAACAGTAGAGAGAAGAGTAAAGGTACAATCCGTTTCATTTTAGTTCCTCCAGAAGTCCGGCAGCAAAGGCTTTGTGCCCCTGCTCCGTGAAGTGGACACCGTCATAGGCAAGGGAAATGTTCCACTTGCCGGTGTCGACAAAGCGGATGCCCATTTGTTCCGCCAGGGCCTGGCAGCACTTGGCAAAGGTATGGGAGTCGTCAATAAGCTGCTGACTGGGCACCCATTCTCCCAGGGCCACCGGTGGGGGTGCAATCAGCAGAATCTTGCTTCGATCCATAGATATGCCGGAGAGGAATCGTTTCAACTGTCCGGCGGCCTGCCCCGGACTTCTACCCTGGAGCAGATCGTTGGTACCCAACATGACGATCAGCAAATCCGTATCAGCAGGGAAACCGGGGGCAGTGGCAGGAATCTCCCGGCCATTTTGCCCCATATTGCAGACTGTCCAGCCAGTTTCCACGGCCAGGATGTCCGTCCACCGGCTGTCCGCATCATAGCGCCCGCCGAGCCAGGAGCAGGGATCATAGCCGAAGGTATTGGAATCGCCGAAGCAGACAGCTTTCATTTTGTGTTTCCTTTTCTCTGTGTGATGTCGGTATCATTGTCTGAAAGGCTCAACATATGTATTCGTTTTTCGAAACTGCCGCCATCAGCCCCTGCTCAATTTGCTCCTTCTCGCCGCTTCCATCCGTTCGAAGTCGCAACAGTGGGATACCGCACTTTTCAAAAATCCTGTTCTTCTTTTCATCTCTGCTTGCCTGGACGCTTCCGGCGGCGTGGAATGCGGCACCGTCCACCTCTACCGCCAGCAGAGGAGATTTATCCATCCTGCGGAACAAGAGAAAATCTACATGGGTCAGGGGATTTCGGGCGTATGCCGTTTCCTCCTCCGTCAACATCGAATAGTCTTTCACCAGATTGACCAGGGACACATGGGCCGCACAATCCACAAAAGAAAACTCCGCCTTTTGGAGGATGTCCCGGATCACCGCATAGAGAAGATTTTCTGAGTCGTATTCAGAAACTCTCCCATGCTTTTTCAGAAAGGCCCATCGCTGCTCGGCATATCCCTGATAGAGCAGGTCAAAAACGGAATAGACCGCGCTTTCCATCACCGCGCAGTTGTTGTACTCGATATAGCGGGCCAGATCACCGTAGTTGGTCCGGTCATTCTGTGGATCTTGAGAGGTGACGACAGTTAGGGACTTGACCGCCCGGGATACCGCCACATTCAGCATTCTGGGATCATCAACAAATTCTGTAATGACATTATCCACACAGGTCAGAATAATAGCATCCTTCTCCCGCCCCTGGAACTTATGGACAGTAGCCACTTCCAGGTCTTTACTCAGTTGTGTTTGGATTGCTGCCACCTGATCCCGATACGGGGTGATGATGCCGATGCTCTCATAGCCCTGTCTTGCCAGGTTAGGGAGCACCTCCTGCCGGATCACATCGATCTGTCTTTGATTCAGATGGCCACGGGCATGGTTTCCAGGGGCTGTCCGATACATGGTCAGGACATCCGGCTCCTCATGGTCTTCTGTCATGACGATCAGTTTCCCACCGTAGAATTTCTGGTTGCAGAAATTGATGATCTTGGGATGGCAGCGATAGTGTTCCCGCAGGAGGACGGTGGGAACCTCCGGCCATGCTGCGATAGCGGAGGAGAGCAGGCTGTGGGCAGAGAAATGGTAGGCCTCCGGGAGAGAATGCCGGGACCAGACCTCCTCGCTGTCCCGAAGGTTCTTGCTGTCCAGCACATTTGGGAGCTGCTGGAGATCTCCGACAATGACGATATTCCGGGCACTGGCAAAGGCCAGCACACCGGTGGCCAAATCCACCTGGGAGGCCTCGTCCACAATAAGGTAGTCATAGACATGCTCAAAATTCAGGGTGCCCTTGATGGAGTAAGTCGTACTTAAGATCACCGGATACTCCCGGTTAAATTCTCCGGAATTCCCCCGGAAATCCCGCATCTCAAAACATCGACGCGGCTCTTGCCAATGGAACTTTTCACTCAGCTCCGCCTGGAACAGCCGCAGGGATTTTTCGGCCAGTTCGGCCATCTTTTCTTCAAAGGCATACTGCTCCAGTTTCTTCTCCAACTGAGCCTGCTCTTCCGTCAATTCCTGCCGGCGGACCACATAGAATTGCCGCTGGAGGTACGGGATCACCAGTTCCGGTACTTGGAGAAATACTTTCAGGGCACTGCGATTGAAGCGAAACAGGATGGATATTTTCTGAAGCAGACCCAACTTGCTCTCCTGCTGGGCGTGCTGCTCATACTCCAACCAGAGAGACAAAATCTTTTGGGAAGAGAGACCCTTCACCTCATCTCTGGGGGCTTGGGCATAGGTGCTGTAGTACTCACCGAAGTAGTACTGTTCCGGCGTCAACTGGAGAAGTTCCTGCTCAATGGCGGCAATGCGGTTCTTCGCATTGAGCATCTCACTGAGTTCTTTGGAGAGAACTGTCACCTCCTGGTCCAGTTGTGACTTCTCTTCCAGCTCAAGAACCCAGGCGGCCATATTGGGATATTGGCCGGTCTGTGCTTCCAGAAAACGCTCCTTATTGGCGCGGCTCCCCAGAAAAGCTGTCAAAAAAGAGAGACCTTTCTTCTCCAGCTTTTCCGCCACATTCAAGGTGGCGGAGTTGTTGTTGGAGACAATAGCCACTGTCTGGCCGTTGCGAACCGCATTGGAGATGATATTCAGAATGGTCTGCGTCTTTCCGGTACCGGGCGGTCCCTGGATGATGCTGATCTGGGAGGAAAGGGCATTTTCTACCGCTATTTTCTGACTCTGGTTCAGGCCAAAGGGGTAGATGACCGTCTCCAGAAGAGCCCGCGCCGCAGGCTTCTTGGAGAAGTTCAGATAGCAGGACAGCACGGTTGCATCACTGACACTTTTGATTCGCTCATACTGGGTACTCAGGATATTGAGGCCGCCTTCGGCCACCAGGCTGACCGCCGCTGCCGTCTCTTTGAAGTAGCCAAAGATGCCCATCTGCTTTTGATCCGTAAGGCAGTTTTTCTGGAGTTCTACTTGGGCTTTTGGATATGTAAGGGTCTTTTTCCCTGTGCGGAGGAAACGGTAAAAGAGGCCAAAGTCCAGAATCTCATCAACCTGCTGGAGGGTATTCCCGTCCACAGCAATGATGAATTCAGAGGGATTGATCCGGTTTTGTACGTTTAGCAGCTGCACTTTTTCGGCATGATAGCAATAGGGCTTTGAGGAACTGCTATAGACCACCTCGCACATACCACCCTGAAAGCGGAAGCTGGCGACGGAGTCGGTCTTATCTTGGCCGTTGACCAGGAGCATATATTTTTCACTGTCCATCGCAAACCTCCTTCGCCCATTTTTACCGGCCTTTTTCCGTGATTGACCACGTGTTGCTATGTTGATGACTCAAGTGATAAGCCAAGCAGCTGTTTTACGGACATATGGAACCCAACGAAGATACCCTCTATCCCGTCCTCCGCGGCGTCTACCGTGCCGCAGTCAAGGGGGAGGGCGGCGTGACCAGCTACCGCTTTGTGAACCTGGACGAACGGGATTCCAATGCGCCCGTGGCCTCTCTCAGCAAAAATGCTGACGGTACTGCCCTGATCTATGCAGTTGAAAAGTTTGCAAGTGACAGCGACGAGATGACCCAAATCACCAGCATCAGGCTCAATGACCTGGAACTGCTCAAGACCGATGAGAGCGGTTACCGTTTCTCCGGCAGCTATGTCCTGACCCACGGCGGCAGCTATGTTCTGACCGCAACGGATGAGGCCGGAAACAAGGGCGTCAGCGGAGAAGTGGAGGTCGATCCGTTCCCCATCGTCCTGCCGGAAAGCGCCATCTCCATCACCAAGGTGACAGAGACCAGCTCCACGGATGAGAAGGGGCAGACGGTCTATACATCAAACAGCGATGGCAAGGTCACGATCGACCTGAGCCAAATCACCGGCGGCGTCTATGACAGCGAAGCATCCAAGGCTGCCGGAAAGGCAGCCGGCAGCTACGGGTTCGCCCTGCTACCTGTGACCGGAAAAGACACCCCTGTCCCTGATGAGGATACCCAATGGAAGAAGGCCGATCAGCTTACCGGACTGGATGTGGGAGACTATGTCCTCTATGTCCGGGACGCCAATGCCCCCGCTGTCATCACTGGTCCTATTGCCCTTACCATGGAGTTCCTGCGGGTCATCATCCATGATGTGGCGACCACTTATGCACCCAACGGCTCCATTACCGTTACCGCCACCGGCGGAGCCGGCGCTCTGGAGTACGCGATCTACAGCCTGGATCTGGAGGCTTCCGGCAAGCTGACCATCAACGACCAAGGTACCCCGAACGATGACAGCGATGACACCATGGATACCGTTCAGTCGGATGGCACCACCGTTTCCAGGGCCCTGTGGCAGGAGACCAACACCCTTACGAAGCTTCCCTCCGGCAAGTATATCGTTAAAGTACGGGATTCCAACGACCACGCCAACTGCGCGGAACGGGAGGTTCGTGTCCATGTGAGATCCTCCGGGGGCGCCGTCAATTCGGTGACTGTACCGGAGCAACCGGAACATGGTACGATTTCTGTCAGTCCCTCCAGCGCATCCGAAGGCAAGACCGTTACGATCACCATCACCCCGGATGAGGGCTATGGCGTGCAATCTGTCACAGTAACAGGCAAAAACGGCAAAAACATCTCTGTGACCGCGATTGGCAGCGGTAAATACAGCTTTACCATGCCCGGCACCGCAGTCACCATCAAGGCCGAGCTCGTACCGCTGCGTGACATCGTAACCTTTACCGACGTTCCCGCCAATGCCTACTATGCGGACGCGGTGAGTTGGGCGGTGCTCAATGGCGTTACAAAGGGCACATCCGAAACCACTTTCTCTCCCGATGCAAGCTGCACCCGTGCACAGGCCGTCACATTCCTGTGGCGTGCTGCCGGTTCCCCCGCTCCCAAGTCCAGCGCCATGCCCTTCACCGACGTGGATGCTGACGCCTACCACCACGACGCCGTGCTGTGGGCTGTGGAACAGGACATAACCAATGGTACCAGCGATACCACGTTCAGTCCCAACGCAACTTGCACCCGGGCGCAGATTGTCACCTTCCTGTGGCGTTCTCAGGCATCCCCTGCAGCCGGTGCGGTGAATCCTTTCGCCGATGTGGCGGACAATGCCTACTACGCAGAGGCCGTAAAGTGGGCCGTGCTGGAGGGCGTTACTTCAGGTACTACCGCTACCACCTTTAGTCCAAACGATAACTGCACTCGCGCGCAGATCGTTACCTTCCTGTGGAGGCGGTTTGGTGAGTAATTAAGCTGCTGAAGCAACCATCTGCCGCTACATGAAGTAACCTTCAATCCACATAAAACCCCAAAGCGACCAAAGGGGCGGCGGTGTTGAGCCGTCGCCCCTGTCCTGTAATACACAGCAGTGAATACCAGTGAGCATTTACAATGGGACTGGTTAGAATTGCCAAAGGCAGCAATCGGAGAGAAGTGCATCAAAAAGGTCGTGATGACAGTCCGAGACTATGCCCGACAGCAGGTGGTAAAACAGGTACTCGAAGTGGAAAAGCCCGAAATCTTAAGAGTTGGATTACTAAAGGATGAAGAAATCAGAAAACTTATAGAAACTGCCTTCGGAATTACAAACCATATATATTCGGATCGCATAGTTGCTATTGCAGAGGGAAATGCGCGACTGGCTAACGCTCATTGCAATGCCTCCATTTGCTTACCGTGGGATGCTTTTGTATAATTTGAAATGTCGTTCTTTATATCTGAGAGTACAACGCTTTTGACGAATATAATACCATATATGCATAAGACCATCAATGCAGGCAAAAAGAATCGCAAGTGAAATCGACATCTCTCTTTCGATCATAAGTCAGGAAAAGTGGCCCTTTTTCATCAGAACGCCTGAAGTAAAACATATTGCAAACGCTTCCCCATAAGGGAAACGTTTCTTCGTATTCATTCAATTATTTCAGCTCACACAGCACTGTACCAATATCGCCATCGAGCAGAATGGACTGCGCTTCAAGGCCTTTCATTGTGACAGCATCGCCAAGATTAACGCAGGCGTAAGTAGCCTTAGGATTCTGCGCCGTCATACGCAGGAATGGCACTTTGATGATGCCGGGGGTATTGCCGCCGACGCCGAACTCCAGGAACAGGATACGTCCGTTCATGTACCGACGCAGGAAATCTTCATACCGATGCGCTGCGGCGTACCAGCCGTCATCCTGCACGAAAGTATCGTCCGCGCGCAGGTTCATGGTCATGGGCTTGCCGCACTTGGGACAATATGGAATCAGCTCAGAAGGGACACGCATATCCGCCTGCTCTGCGATCATCCGGCGGACAACAGCCTCGTTATCATAAGTCTCCTGATGACACGGCTCGCTGCACTGCCAGAGGCCGTAGTCGCCCTGGGTGTAGAACAGCCGCATCTTATCAAAACCAGCCAACTGAAATTGATGGTCCACATTGGTGGTCAGGACAAAGTAATTCCTGCCCTTGACAAGCTCCAGCAGGTCCATATAGGGCTTTCCGGGTGTCACATCGTAACGGTTGTAGTAGATGTGGCGGCTCCACCAGGCCCAGTATTCCTCCTGAGAGAGAAACGGATAAAAGCCGCCGGAATACATATCGGTGATGCCGTACTTCTCATGGAAGTCGGAGAAGTATTTCAGAAAGCGCTCGCCGCCATAGGTCAGACCGGCTGAGGTGGAAAGCCCGGAGCCCGCGCCGATGAGGATGGCATCGGCGCTTTGCAGCTCAGCCTTCAGACGCTGAATTTTCTGAGAGTAATCGACCGTAGATTTCGAGGTCCAGGTCTTTGAAAACATTGAAAATCACCTTCATTTCGCTGCCGGTTTCTGCCTTAAACTTTCGTACAGTCTCCACGGCAATCTCAGCGGCCCGCTGATTGGGGAAGTGGAACACGCCGGTGGAGATGCAGCAGAACGCAATACTCCTCACGCCGTTTTGCCCGGCCAGTTCCAGACAGGAACGGTAGCAGGAGGCTAGCAGGCGCTCATCCTCCGGGGTCACACGGCCCTGAATGATGGGGCCGACGGTATGCAGCACATAGTCGCAGGGCAGGTTGTAGCCTAAAGTGATTTTGGCCTGTCCGGTAGGCTCCTCATGGCCCTGGTGCTCCATGAGCTCAGCGCAATCCAGCCGGAGCTGGATGCCCGCAAAAGTATGGATGCAGTTGTCGATGCAGGCGTGGCACGGCACATAGCAGCCCGTCATGCCGCTGTTTGCGGCGTTGACAATGGCGCCGCACTCCAGTCGAGTGATGTCGCCCTTCCAGAGGTAGAAATCGCCGCAAACCGGCTCCAAATCGGCCAAGCGGGTGATGCCTGTAGCTTCGATCTCCTGACGCAGGTATTCGTCCTGCACGGTCAGGAATTCGGTGTCGATGGCTTGGGGGCGGCGGATGTTCATCAGGGAGCGCAGCATACGCTTTTGCTCATAGTCGTCCGCCGGGACTTCCATGCCGCGATAACGCCTGTCCTCGTCCAGCAGCCGCTTGATGAGAAATACTCTTCTTTCAGCCTGATTCATATGCTTTTCTCCTACACGAAGATTGCCCGCCCTTTCGCAGAGCGGGCAATCTTTTTAGAATTTGTGGACTTCAGGATCTGCGGTAAAGGAGCTGAAGGTGGCGACGGCATTCTTCAGGTACAGCACCTGAGTATTGCCGTCATTCTCATCGTACATGGCCCGCAGGTTGGTGTAGTCGTCCAACATGGACTTCTTGGCTTCTACGCGGTCATCCTCCACCAGTTCAGCGGCAACGCGGAGCCACACGCCGTCCTTGAAGGCGCAGATCTCGCACTTGGGGTTGGCGGCCAGCTGTTTGGACACGGACTTGGATTTGCCGGTCTGAATATACAGCTTACCCTCGAAGATATGGGCAGTGCCGAAGGGGCGGACGCGGGGCTGATCGCCCTCCACAGTGGCCAGGTAGTATGTACCAGCAGACTTCAGAAATTCGCATACTTTTTCCATGAGAGATACCTCCGTTTATTTGATTGCTTGACGCATCATGGTTTTTCTTATATGATACAGTTAAAAGTTTCTCTTGTAAAGTAGGTACTATTTTGTTATATAGTCACCAAATAGAAACTATTGGAGGATTTATGATGGAACTGCCTGCATGTCCGGTGGAAACTACCCTGATGCTCATCGGGGACAAATGGAAGGTGCTGATCCTGCGGGATCTGATGGACGGCACCAAGCGCTTCGGCGAACTGAAAAAGTCCATCGGTACGGTATCCCAGAAGGTGCTGACTGCCCAACTCCGGGACATGGAGGAGAAGGGACTGCTCACCCGCAAGGTCTATGCTGAGGTGCCGCCAAGGGTGGAGTATACTCTCACCGAGACCGGCTATAGTCTGAAGCCAGTTTTGGACGCCATGGGGACCTGGGGTGCGGACTATCAGGCGAAGAACGGATAAGGAGAACAACAATGGTTCGTGAAATATGCAGAGACGAGGCTTTTCTCGCCCAAAAGGCGGAGCCCGCCACGGTTGACGATCTCGGCGTGGCGCAGGATCTGCTGGAAACATTGGCCGCCCATAAGGATGCCTGCGTGGGTATGGCGGCGAATATGATTGGCGTCAACAAACGCATCATCGCCTTTGACAACGAGGGCGAATACACGGTCATGTTCAATCCCGTCATCATCAAGCAGTCCGGGCTGTATGAGGCCGAGGAGGGCTACCTGTCCCTCATCGGTACACGGCGCACAAAGCGCTTCCAGACCATCAAGGTGCAATGGCAGAACGAGAAGTTTCAAACACGTCTCAAGACCTTCACTGGCTGGACGGCGGAGATCATTCAGCACGAGATCGACCATTGCGAAGGGATCATCGTATGAAGAAAAGGACGAGAAGCATCCTGTCCGCGTGTCTGGCGCTCCTTTTCGTCTTAGGGGTTGGCGGCTATGCCTATGTGTCCGATTATTACCATGCCGATGAGACAGCATTGGAAGCTATGGCCTATCAGACAGACAGTGTGCAGGCGGAGTTGGATGGGAATGTGACCTGGTTTGTCCCGGAAAACCCCGTAGCGGGACTGATTTTCTACCCTGGTGGTAAGGTGGAGAATACGGCCTATGCGCCCCTGATGCGCGCCTGTGCGGAAAACGGTATTCTCTGCGCGCTGGTGCGGATGCCTGGCAATCTGGCTGTCCTGGATGCTAACGCTGCGGATGGACTCCAACAAGAACATCCGGAGATCACAACCTGGTACATAGCCGGACACTCTCTGGGAGGTGCCATGGCAGCGGGCTATGCTGCGGCACACGAGAAGGACTTCGACGGGCTGATTCTGCTGGCCGCCTATTCCACAAAGGATCTCTCACAGACAACCCTGCGGGTGCTCTCTGTCTATGGCTCGGAGGACGGGGTGATGAATCGGGAATCCTATGAAAAGAATCGTTCAAATCTTCCCGCAGATACCACGGAAGTCGTTCTGGACGGCGGTTGCCACGCCCAGTTTGGCAGTTATGGTCCGCAGGATGGTGACGGCGTCCCCACTATTTCGGGCGAGGAACAGGTTCGGCGGACCGCAGGAGTGATTGCAGCTTTCATCGGACAGTAAGGAGGTCCAGTATGGTACTCTATTTCAGCGGTACCGGGAACAGCCGGTACATCGCCCAGCGCATTGCGGAAGCCCTGGGCGACGAGCTTCTCAGCATGAACGACCGCATCAAAGCGGGTGATACTTCGCCGGTCACATCCGATGAGCGACTGGTCATCGTCACGCCCACCAATGCGTGGCGTATCCCGCGCATTGTGCGTGACTGGCTGGTTAAAACGAGCTTTCCGAATGCAAAACAGGCGTGGTTTGTGATGACCTGCGGCAGCGAGATCGGCAATGCCGCCAAATATAACCGCGGGCTCTGCCAGGGGAAACAACTCACCTATATGGGCACGGCGCAGATCATCATGCCGGAGAATTACATTGCCATGTTCAACGCGCCCCAGGCGGAGGAAGCGCGGCAGATCGTTGCCAGGGCGGAGCCGGACATTGACCGTGTGGCCTCCGCCATCGCAGAGAATCAAGCGTTCACACCGCCCCGCAATAATTTCTATGACCGCTTCATGAGCGGCCCAGTGAATCCGATCTTCTATTCTTTCTTCGTCAAAGCGAACGCCTTTACGGCCGGCGATGCCTGCACCGGCTGCGGTCAGTGTGCCAAGCTCTGCCCAACGAACAACATCACGATTCAAAACGGTAAGCCTGTCTGGGACGGCAACTGCACCCACTGCATGGCCTGCATCTGCCGCTGCCCGGCGGAAGCCATCGAGTACGGTAAAAAGAGCCTGGGCAAGCCCAGGTATCATTTCGAGGCGCTTTAAAAAGTGAAAAAGTCCGGAGAGCAAGCTGCTCTCCGGCTTTCTCGTTCTATTCATCCATGCTGTGTGCATGTTCATAAGCCCGCCGGATATCCTCCGGCATTTCCTCCGGCCGCAAACTGGAAAGACGGTCCTCGTTTCCGTCCCGAATCGCCTGTTCATAATACCAGCACTTGAAACGCAGCATATCCAGGACCCGGTTCATCCGCTCGATCTCCGCCTCCACCGCCGCCTTCTGATGGAGGAACAGCTCCCGCCGCTGTGGATAGGTTTCGCTGCCCTGTACGCACCACGCCATGAACTGTTTGATGTCCTTGATCTCCAGGCCGGACTTTTTCAGGCACTCGATCACGCGGAGGGCTTCCAGCTCTTTTTCTCCGAATTTTCGGATGCCGGAATCTCTTTGGATCGTGGGGAACAGTCCTTCCTTGTCATAATACCGCAGTGTGGATATGGGCAGATCAAACATCTCAGACACCTGGCCGATGGTATACATGGAACTCCCTCCAAAAAACTTTCAAAATAATGCTTGACCTAAAGTTAGGTTTAGGTACTATCATGAGTTTATCAGCAAAACAATCACAATGCAAGACACAAAAAGGAGTTTTTTATGAGCAAGAATGTTTTGATTATTTCTTCCAGTCCCCGCAAGGGCGGCAATTCCGAAACGTTGGCTGCATCCTTCGCGAAAGGTGCCGGGGAAGCCGGTCACACGGTAGAAACCGTTTATCTTCGGGAGAAAAATTACGGTTTCTGCAAGGGCTGTCTGGCTTGTCTCAAGGTTGGCCATTGCTTGATCGACGATGACGCGGTGGAGATCGCCGCCAGGATGCACGATGCGGATGTGCTGGTATTTGCCACGCCCGTTTACTATTACAGCGTCAGCGGTCAGCTCAAGACCATGCTGGATCGTGCCAACCCTCTCTTTGACTCCGATTACGCCTTCACCAAGGCATATCTTCTGGCAGCTGCGGCTGAGGATGGGGAAGAAACGGTGGAAGGAACCGTCAAAGCCGTACAGGGCTGGGTGGACTGCTTTGAACGGTGTGAGCTGGCGGGCACCGTCTTTGCCGGCGGCGTCAACGGTGTAGGCGACATTGCCGGACATCCGGCACTGGAGGAAGCCTATCAGATGGGTAAGGAGGTCTGAGTATGGAGCAACTGAATTTGACACAGGAATGGGACAAGACCTTTTCCAAAAGCGAAAAAGTAGACCATCGCAAGGTTACCTTCCATAACCGTTATGGAATCACCCTTGCGGCGGATCTATATATTCCGAAACATGCGGAGGGCAAGCTCCCGGCCCTTGCGGTGAGCGGACCCTTCGGCGCGGTCAAAGAGCAGTCCTCCGGGCTGTACGCACAGGCTATGGCCCAGCGGGGCTTCCTGACCATCGCTTTTGACCCGTCCTTTACGGGGGAGAGCGGCGGCAGTCCCCGGTATGTGGCTTCCCCGGACATCAACACAGAGGACTTCTCCGCGGCGGTGGATTTCCTTTCCGTTCAGGGCAATGTGGACCCGGAGAGGATCGGGATCATCGGTATCTGCGGCTGGGGCGGCATGGCGCTGAACGCGGCGGCCAATGACACCAGGATCAAGGCAACCGTCGCATCCACCATGTATGACATGACTCGGGTGAGCACGAAAGGGTACTTTGACGCAGAAGACAGCGAGGAAGCGCGCTACGAAAAACGCAGGGCCCTGAATGCACAGCGGACGGCCGACTACAAAAGCGGGACCTATGCCCGGGCGGGCGGCGTGGTGGACCCGCTGCCGGAGGACGCGCCCTTCTTTGTGAAAGACTACTACGACTATTATAAGACCAGCCGTGGGTATCACCCGCGGTCGCTGAACTCCAACGAGGGCTGGAATGTCACCTCTGCGTTGCCCTTCCTGAATATGCCGCTTTTGCAGTACAGCCACGAGATCCGCAGCGCGGTACTGCTGATCCACGGAGAGAAGGCACATTCCTGCTACTTCAGCAGGGACGCCTTTGAAAAGCTGACCGGCGACAACAAGGAGCTGCTCCTCATTCCAGGTGCGGTGCATACCGACCTCTATGACCGGTTGGATGTGATCCCCTTTGACAAAATGGAAGCGTTCTTCCGGCAATATATGGGTTGATTGCTTCAGAGATGAAAACAGACGGAAACGAGGCGTACATCATGAAAACAATGGATCAAGAAGTATTTGCGCAGCAAAATGCATTTGGCCTTGGGACGGAGAACACGGCCTATGCCCGGTATTTCAGCGGGCAGTCGTATCTGAATCCGCTGACGAAGCCGGAAAGCGGGCTTTTTTGGGCAAATGTCACTTTTGAGCCGGGATGCCGGAATAACTGGCATATCCACCACGCGAAAAAAGGCGGCGGCCAGCTGCTGATCTGCACCGCCGGTGAGGGGTGGTATCAGGAGGCGGGGAAAGCGCCGGTGCCGCTCACTGCCGGCACGGTCATTACCATCCCGCCCGAAGTCAAGCATTGGCATGGCGCGAAGAAAGACAGCTGGTTCTCCCATATCGCCGCAGAGATCCCCGGAGAGGATACCTCCAACGAGTGGTGCGAACCGGTCAGCGAGGAAGAATATAACGAATTGGAGAAATGCTGAAATGAGCAAGAAACTGGTAGCCTATTTTTCTGCAAGCGGCACGACGAAAGAGGCCGCGGAACGTTTGGCAAAGGTTGCAGGCGCAGACCTGTTTGAGATCAGGCCCGTTGTCCCTTATTCCAAAGCCGACCTGAACTGGATGGACAAAAACAGCCGCAGCAGCGTGGAAATGAATGACCCGGACTCCCGCCCGGAAATCGCCGAAACGATCCCCAACATGGCGGATTACGACACGGTATTCATCGGGTTTCCCATTTGGTGGTATGTTGCGCCCCATATTATCCATACCTTCGTAGAAAGCTATGATTTTTCCGGGAAGACGCTGGTGCCCTTTGCCACCTCCGGCGGCAGTGGCATGGGAAGAACCGTGGACGAGCTGAAAAAGCTCTGCCCGAACGCGGACTGGAAAGCCGGGAAGATGATGAGCGGCGTATCTGACCAGGCGCTTGCTGCCTGGGCGGCTGAGTTTTCATGAAGCGTACAGCCATGTCAGCCTCTATTTCTTTGTTTATTGCCCCGCAAACTTTGCACTGCGCTCCGGGCAGAAAACACTTGAACAATCCCTCAGTCAGAGTTACAATCCAACCAACCTGAAACGCGAAACGCTTCCCGTCCTGAGCCGGTGAAAAGTCACCGGTTTGGGGCGGGAAGCGTTTTTGACCGCATAAATGGCCACAGGCAGCGCCGGAACCTCCCCGGAAAACGCGGCGTCAAAGATCAGATTGCCGTTCACCTGGAAAGGCAGCTGATGGCTCTCGGCGGGGGGCAGTGTGCCTTCATATCCGCGTTGGACTTCAGCACATAGATGTGATCGGCACAGAGCGCCGTGCCGGCGGAAATACGCATTGTAACAATGGCTGAATTCCATAAAAACGGCTCCTTTGAGCCATTTTTATGGAATTGCGCGGCCGCCGCCGCGCGAATAAACCGCAAAGCGGTTTATTCAGTAGACATTATGATATCAACGTTTCCAATTCTTCTATGGTCTCCACCGGGCTGGCGCAGGCCTTTCCCCGGCACAGGAAGTACCGGGCCCCTGCCGCCGGGATGGGATATGCCGCGGTAAAGGGGGCCAGCGCGGCAAGCCGCGCTTTGTCCGCCGGCGTTTTCACCAGGACCGTGAGACCAGGCCGGGGCTTTTCCCGCAGAAAGGCCGCCAGCTCCGGCGGCGTCCGCTCTGCTGCGCAGACCAGCTCCGCTGTGGGCCAAAGCTCCTCCAGCAGCGTCAGAAGGGCAACGCTGTGCCCCGCCGGGTATCCCCGGACGGCCCCCGCCAGCCAGGAGAGCTGGAGGTCCGCCGCCTCCCGCCAACGGGCCTCCCCGGTCAGCCGCGCCAGCCGGGAGAGCACCAGCGCCGCCGCAGCGTTTCCCGAGGGCATGGCCCCGTCATAGGCTTCTTTGGTACGGGTGATGAGCTGCTCTCCGTCCTTGGCGTAGGGATAAAAGCCCCCCTGTTCCCGGTCAAAAAAGAGTTCCAGCAGCAGCCCCGCCAGCGCGTGGGTCTCCTCCAGAAAATCGATACGGAAAGTCGCCCCGTAAAGCTCCAGCAGCCCCCAGATATAAAAGGCGTAGTCCTCCAGCTTGCCGGGGTGGGCCGCCTCTCCCTCCCGCCAGCGGGCCAGCAGGCGGCCATTACCATCCTTCAGGTGCTTCCCAATGAAGCCCGCCGCCCGTCCGGCGGCCTCCAGATAGCGTGGCTCATCCAGGACCAGTCCCGCCCGGGCCAGGGCCGCGATCATCAGGCCGTTCCAGGCGGTGAGCACCTTGTCGTCCCGGTGCAGGCTCGTCCGGTCTTTCCGGTAGACGCAGAGCCGTTCCCGCAGCTCTTTGATCTCCTCCGGCTCCTGCTCCCAGCCGGTCTCGGAAATCAGATTGGGGATGCTCTTTCCCTCAAAATTGCCCTCCGCCGTGACGCCGAACCGGCGGCAGAAGGCCTCCGCCCCTTCCCGGCCCAGGACTTCCGACACCTCCTCCGGGGAAAAGACATAGTACTTGCCCTCCACTCCATCGCTGTCCGCGTCCTGCCCGCAGTAAAAGCCGCCCAGGGGGTCCGTCAGCTCCCCGAGTACATAGTCCAGGGTGCGCCGGACCACCTCCCGGCAGTAATCCCGCCGGGTCTGCTGCCAGGCCTCCGTATAGGCAAGAGCCAGCAGGGCGTTATCATAGAGCATCTTTTCAAAATGGGGCACCAGCCACTGCCGGTCGGTGGAGTACCGGGAGAACCCTCCGCCCACATGGTCAAAGAGCCCGCCCCGGTACATCCGCTCCAGAGTCAGCTCCGCCATCTCGCCGGCCTGATGGTCCCCGGTCAGCCGGGCGTACCGCAGAAGGAACAGCAGGTTGTGGGCGGCAGGAAACTTGGGCGCCTGTCCAAAGCCGCCCCATTGCCGGTCAAAGGTCCGGGCAAACAGAGACACGCCCTCCTCCACCAGAGCCCGGTCCGGAATGTCCGGCTGTACCCGCTCCTCCCGGCGGAGATGCTCGGTCAGCGCGTTCCCCGCCCGGGCCAGCGCCTCCGGGTCATCCCGCCATTGACGGGCCGCCTGCCCCAGCAGCGAGAGCAGCTGCCGTCTGGGCAGATAGGTCCCCGCCCAGAAGGGCTTCTGATCGGGGGTCAGGAGCACGGTGAGGGGCCAGCCGCCCGAGCCATTCATGGCAACGCAGGCCGCCATATAGGCCGCGTCCACATCGGGGCGCTCCTCCCGGTCCACCTTCACGGGGATGAAGTCGCGGTTGAGCACTGCCGCCACATCCTCCGACTCAAAGGATTCGTGGGCCATGACATGGCACCAGTGGCAGGTGGAATAGCCGATGCTCAGAAAGATGGGCTTATCCTCCCGCTGTGCTTCTTCCAGGGCTTGGGCTCCCCAGGGGTGCCAGTCCACGGGATTCTCCGCGTGCTGGAGCAGATAGGGAGATTTTTCACGTTGCAGCTGATTTGGCATGATGATTCCTTTCGTCCGCGTATTCAAAGCTGGCGCGGCAGTCCGTGTGTTCAAACAGGAGCGTTCCCCCGGACCAAAAGCGGTAGCGCATGTCTGTGCAGAGGCTTTCGTGGATGGTGCGGCCCATGCTGCCCTCCGCGGGGGCCCGCAAGGGATGCCCCTCCCCTCTCAGCCGCTGGGCTGTCAGGCGGTACTTTCCCTGCCGGATCGCCGCGCCGGCGGCGGACCAGTGTTCCACCCGGGCGCCCCGGTAGGTGGCCAGGCGGTATTCCCGCCCACCGTAAAGCACCGCGCAGATGCAGCCGGTAAAATGCCCCGCCGCCAGAGGGATGGTGGCGATGGAGAGCATCAGGCTGCCGCGCTGCGGCTCCCGCCAGGCGCACTGGGTCCAGAGGTAGGCGCCGGGAAAGGAGCGGCCCCGGTCAGTCTCAATATATCCCATACCATCGGAAAAGTCCATCCGCTTCCCGTTCAGATCCAGCATTCCCTCCAACGAGTGTCCCATGCTGATGACTCCATGGGAACACTCCATGCCGGGAAGGAAGCGAAACGGGCCCATGATGTCCGACCTGAGGGGGGCAAACGGTCCATAGCACAGCACACCATGGAGCGAAAGCCCATCCTGCTCCACATTCAGGCATGCTTCTCCGCGCCCGAAAAGGCTCTCTCCCAGTTGGATTTGGAATATCCGTTCAGAGGCGCGAAATTCTGTGTCCGGATATTCCACCCACCATGTGCGCCCCTCTGTGATGACCTGAAGCGAGGCACTGCGCCGCCCGCCGCGGTCGATATGAACGGCCGGGATCAGGGCAAGGGCTCCGCCCTCCCCTGCCTGTTGCTTCAGGTACCATCCCTCGAAGTATGGTCCGCGCTTTCCTGCGCCATGATAATACGTTGTCATCTGCTCACCCGGGCAGTCCGCATACCGCCGCTACACGTCGTTGTTCCGGATCGACTGTTTTTTTGCGTTCCGGTTCTGATTCTGGTTTTCACGGGTCAGGGGCGTCTGCCCGTTCGCTTTTTCACGTCTGACTTCCTTGGGATCGGGCTGGCTGTCCTTCGGCATCCCTCTGCCTCCTTTACATTACATGATATGGTTTTCCACTTTGGAATCGAGGATCTGATACCCCATTTTTTCAAGCTGTTTTCCGATACGGCTGCTCTCAACGCCCGTAGTGTCAAAATCCACGGCGACGCGGCCGGAGCTTCCGCTGATGCTGACGGAAAGCACGCCCGGCAGAGCGTCCAGTTCCCGCTTGATCTCCCTGCTGTCGTGCTGATCCTTGATGTGGCCCAGTGTAAAATAGGCGCTTGCTTTTGCCATTACGCTCACCTCCCCGTTAGTATGAGCAAAATGGCCCCGTTTATGAGAAATGGCCTCCCCCGCAAATGAAAAATGCGCTCCCCATGACTGGGGAGCGCGCTTTTTTACCGTTTTCGGTCCGGAACGTTACATTTGACGGATCATCCGGTATCCCACGCCGATATGGGTCTGGATGTACCGGGGATGGGCGGCGTCCGGCTCCAATTTCTTGCGCAGCGTGGCCATAAAGACCCGCAGGGAGGGCAGCTCAGTGGACATGTCGGCGGAGGAGAGGCCCCAGATCTCGCTGATGATATAGTTATGAGTCAGCACTTTTCCGGTATTCTTGGCCAGCAGGCACAGCAGCTTGTATTCAATGGGGGTCAGATGCAGCTCCTGACCATCCCGGTAGGCGCACCCGGCGGCGTAATCGATGACCAGGCCGCCGTTCTCATAGCGGGCCGCTTCATCGCTGGTCTTCTGTCCGTCGTACCGCACCCGGCGCAGGGCCACCCGCAGCCGGGCCAGCAGCTCCTCCACCGAGAAAGGCTTGGTCAGATAGTCATCCGCTCCCGCGTCCAGAGCCGCCACCTTGTCCCGGTCATCAGACCGGGCGGATACCACGATGATGGGCATATTGCTCCAGGAGCGTATCTTTTTGATGATCTCGATGCCGTCCATGTCGGGCAGTCCCAGATCCAGCAGCATTACATCCGGCCGGTAGGACAGGGCGTCCATCACCGCCTGGCTGCCGTTTTTGGCCCGGTGGAACTGGTAATTCTGAGTTTCCAGTGTTGTGGCGATCAGATTGCCCACGGCGGTATCGTCCTCCACAAACAGGATCTGCGGTTTATTCATACGGTTTTACCTCCGATGCCCGCAAGGTAAAGCGAAAGATCGTTCCTTGGGGATGATTGTCAGCTACCTCGATTTTTCCTCCGTGGGCGGTCACGATGGATTTGCAGAGGGAGAGTCCCAGGCCCAGGCCCCGGCGGCCGTCTCCCCGCTCGTTGTTAGCCGTATAGAACATATCGAAGAGCTTCTCCTTGGCTTCGTCCGAAATCCCCGGTCCGTCGTCGGAGATCTCCACCACCACCAGCTGATTGGACTTTCTGGCCGCCAGGGTGATATGAGAGCCCTCCGGCGTGTATTTGATGGCGTTGTTCACAATGTTGATGACCACCTGCACCATCAGCCGGGCGTCCATATCCGCCATAAGCATGTCGTCGGGCAGCTCGGTCCGGATATGGTGTTTGCCGGCGTTCCGGTCCAGATGGGACAGAGCCTCGGCGAAAATATCCTCCAGCAGCTCCGGCTCGATATTCATGTTGATGCGGTTGTCCTCTATTTTGGTGATGGAGAGCAGGTTCTCCACCAGATTGATCAGCCACATGGCATCGTCGTAGATGGCGGTAAAGAGACTTTGCCGCTTTTCCGGCTCCAGCCGGTCCGCGCGCTCCATCAGGATGTTGGCGTTGCCGGAGATGCTGGTCAGCGGGGTGCGCAGATCGTGGGAGATGGCACGCAGCAGGTTGGCGCGCAGCGCCTCCTGATCCGCCTGTGCCTCCACCCTCTGCTTTTCCCGCATGGTGATCTCCTTCTCCAGCGCCAGCCCGCACTCATCCAAAAGCGCCACCATCAGGTTTTTCTCAAACGAGAGCAGGGGGTGGCTCCCCTCCGCGGCGATCCCCACCACGGCCAGGGCGCCTCCGGTGCCCCGGATGGACAGGTACAGGCATTTCGCATTGGGCAGGGTATTGGTGGTGGCACCGGCATGCTTATTGTTTTTCAGCACCCACTCCGCCACCGCCTCTTCAGAGGGAGTCAAAAGCGGAGAGAGGTCGGTCTCCTCCGCAAAGGGAAAGCGCATGGCCGGCAGAAGCCCGCCCTGCCCGTCCGCCTGGTAGACCACCAGATCCCGCTCCAGCAGATGGCCCAGCTGCTGGGCCGCAACGGTCAAAATGGCCTCCGCCCCCTCGGCGGTCTGCAGCTTATGGCTGGATTCCAGCAGGATAGCGGTGCGGTAGGCCTTGTCCGCGTTCATCTTCGCCTGTGTCTTGACCCGGATGGTCAGGGAACTGCTGAGAAGGGCCACCAAAAACATGATGCCGAAGGTGGCGATATAGCTGGGATCGCTCCGCAGGGTGAAATAGGGCGCCGTGAAAAAGAAATTGAAGATCAGTACCGAGAGTAGCGACGAGAGCAGGCTGTAGCTGCGTCCGGTCGTGACCATGGAGATCACCAGGACCCCCAGCAGATACAGCAGGATGATGTTGGTATCGGATATCCCAAGGGAACTGAAAAAGTATCCGCCCAGAGTACACAGGACCAGAATGGCCAGTGTTTTCAGCAGATCCCAGGCAGAAAACCGCTCCTGCGCCGCACGGCGCCGCTCCCGCCGGGAGGCTCCCCCGCCGCCGTACTGGTCCGGAATGATGTAGATATCCAGATCAGGGGCCAGCTCGTTGAGCCGGTCTACCAGATTTTTATCCAGCCGCAGGCCCCAGCGCCTGGGGCTGCGGCCCAGCACGATCTTGGAAATGCCGCTGATGCGGGCGTATTCCGCGATCTGCACCGCAGGGTCGTCCCCGTAGGTAGTGGTGATCCTGGCGCCCAGCTCTTCCGCCAGATGCACATTGGCGCTGATCCGCCTCCGGTCCGCCTCGGATAGGCCGGCAAACTCCGGCGTCTCCACAAAGAGGGCCGTAAACGCGCCGTGAAAAGCCTTGGCCATCCGGGCGGCGGTCCGGATGACCTTGGCGTTGGAGGGAGAGCCGGACAGGCAGATCAGGATATGCTCCCCGGCTTTCGGCTTTTCACCCCCCTCAAACCAGGGTGCCGCGTCCAGACGGTCCGCCGTACGCCGCAGGGCGATCTCCCGGAGGGAAGCCAGGTTTTTGTTGGTAAAAAAGTTGCCCATGGCCCGGGCAGCCTGGTTTTTCCGGTAGATCTTTCCCTCCCGCAGCCGTTCCAGCAGATCGGCCGGCTCCAGATCCACCAGTTCCACCTGGTCGGCGGAGTCAAACACGCTGTCCGGGATACGCTCTGCCACCGAGATACCGGTGATGGAAGCCACCATATCATTCAGACTCTCCAGATGCTGAACATTGACGGTGGTATAGACGTCGATCCCCGCCCGCAGCAGCTCCTGCACGTCCTGATACCGCTTGATATGGCGGCTGCCCACGGTGTTGGTATGGGCCAGCTCGTCCACCAGGATGAGCTGGGGACGCCGCGCCAGCGCCGCGTCCAGGTCGAATTCCCGCAGCTTGATCCCCTTATACGGAATGACCTTGACAGGGAGCTGTTCCAGCCCATCCAGCAGCGCCATGGTCTCCGGGCGGGTGTGGGGCTCGATGTAGCCCGCCACTACGTCCACCCCGGCGGCTTTGGCACGGCGGGCCGCCTCCAGCATGGCGTAGGTCTTGCCCACCCCGGCGGCATAGCCAAAAAAGATCTTCAGTTTTCCTCTTCCGGAATCCCCGGCCTGCTTCAGGCTGCGCAGCAGCTGGCCGGAATCCGGGCGACAGTCGTCCGGCATGGGAGGCCCCCCTTAGATCTGAGATATTTCTGCTGTCACAATACGTTCCGATGGAGCGCTGCGGCGCTCCACCGGAAATACGAATCGCAGCAATGTCTGAATACAGTCAGAAGTGCTGAAAACGGTCCTTTGACTGCATATCGAATCGTGCGGCAGCTGCCGCATGAACAGACCGTAAAGCCATTGATTCAGCGACATTATCATAGCACATTTCTGCCTGAAGTATCGCAATAATCTTGTTTTTTACAGACACCCGCCTCTGTGGGGGCCCCTTTTTTCTGCCCGGCGGCCCCTTTTTCTTCTTCATCCCCGTCAGGAGTGATACCGACCTCACTCAAAAAGCGATCCAGGCGGTCAATGGCAAAATAACCTGCCACGATGGCAAACACAACGCCGCCGATCAATACCACAGCTTCCATATCCATCCCTCCCGGAGGCATATATCCGCTTATCCTGTTTCCATTATAAGAGAAAACACCTATGGGTGAGATTTGCATTTTTACCGGGGCATTAAGATTGTATAAACGCCGGTTTGTTCTTAATCTCTTTGGTTTTATTGTGATGCTGATCCTGCTGTACCGGGATGCGGTCTGCCTGGACCGGGACATCATCGACAGCGTCGGTACCCTGTCCGCCAGAGTGAACCAGGAGATGCCGCTGTGCTTCTTCGGCACCATCGATGCCCGGGAGACGGCGGAGCTCACCCTCCGGATGGATGACGGTGGGGCCGGAGCGGCGGTTCGATTTCACCCGGGGCGGCTCGGCGGAAAAGCTCTTTCTGAAGCTGCTTTTTCCCGTGGACGCCCGCTCATGGCCGGTCTGTCCTTAACGGGCCGGTCTGTCCGACAGATCCCCTGATGGGAAAAGGACCCGGAGGCAGTCTCCGGGTCTTTTTTTCTGCCTGCCGCCACAGAGTGTACCGCCCGCGCCCGCTCTGCTCAGCCCGGGGCTCTTTCTTAATGCAATCTTAACGCCCCGCAGAGAACCCTAACAAAGTTCTCATCCTTTCAATGCTATAATAATATCAATCTTTATACTTTCTTATGGTCGTCTTTCAGAGGAGGCCTTGCCCCTGTGTTAAAGGAAAAGCTTCAGACGGCGTTTGTGCCCTTTTGGAAAAGTGACCGGGTGTCCCCCGCCCGTGTCATCATCATCGGTTTTCTTCTTCTGATCCTGTTTGGAACGGCGCTGCTGATGCTCCCGTTCGCCACACGGGAATGGGGCGGCGCGTCTTTCTTCGACGCTCTGTTCACCGCCACCTCCGCCACCTGCGTCACCGGGCTGGTGATCCACGACACGGTACGCTACTGGTCCGGATTTGGCCAGCTGGTCATTTTGTTTTTGATCCAGGTGGGCGGCATGGGCGTAGTGACCATGGCTGTCGCCATCTTTATCTTTTCCGGAAAACGGATCGGACTGAAACAGCGCTGGGTCATGCAGGAATCCATCTCCGCGCCCCAGGTGGGCGGTATCGTCCGTATGACCGGCTTCATTTTAAAGACCGCCTTTGCCATTGAAGGGCTGGGCGCCGCCATTCTGGCGCTCCGGTTCTGCCCCCGGTTCGGCCCGTGGCGCGGCCTGTGGTACGCGGTATTTCACGCGGTCTCCGCCTTCTGCAACGCCGGATTTGACCTGATGGGGCGTGAGGCTCCTTTTTCTTCCCTGACCGCCTATGTAGGGGATCCCGCCGTCAATCTGGTGGTCATGCTGCTGATCGTGGTGGGCGGCCTGGGCTTTTTGACCTGGCAGGACATCGCCTCCCACCGCTTCCGCTTCAAGGAATACAGGCTGCAGAGCAAGCTCATCCTGGTCACCACCGCCGCTCTGCTGCTGTCCGGTTTTCTCTTTTTCCTGTTTTATGAGTTCCGTCTGCCTCAATGGAGCGGATTGTCCCGTGGTGAGAAGGCGCTGGCAGCGCTGTTCCAGTCCGTTACGCCCAGGACTGCCGGTTTCAATACGGTGGATCTGTCGCAGCTGTCCGAACCCAGCCAGCTGCTCACCATCCTGCTGATGCTCACCGGCGGCTCACCCGGCTCCACTGCCGGCGGCTTCAAGACCACTACCCTGGCGGTACTGCTGCTCAGTGCCGCCGCGGTGTTCCAGCGGCGGCGCAGCGCCCAGTGCTTTGGGCGCCGGGTCCAGGAGTCCGCGCTCCAGAGCGCCTGCGCCATTTTTCTCCTGTATCTCCTGCTTTTCCTCGCGGGCGGTATGCTGATCTGCTGTATCGACCGCGTTCCTCTGATGGACGCCCTGTTCGAAGCGGCGTCCGCCATTGGCACCGTTGGCCTGTCTATCGGGGGCACTGCGCGTTTCTCCACGGGATCCAGATTGATCCTGATCTTTCTCATGTATTTTGGCCGCGTGGGCGGCCTTACCCTCATCTATGCCGTCACGGCTGGGGGCGGAACATCTGCCTCCCAGTTCCCCCAGGAACAGGTAACTGTGGGATAAGACAAGCTGCCAGGAACGCCTGTTTCCTGTTGAAACAGAAAGGAATCTGTATATGAAATCTGTACTTTTGATCGGACTGGGCCGCTTTGGGCGGCACATGGCCGGAAAACTGCGGGAACTGCACCACGAGGTACTGGCTGTGGACCGGAACGAACAGCGGGTCAACGATATCCTGCCTCTGGTGACCAACGCCCAGATCGGAGACAGCACCAACGAGCAGTTCATCGCATCGCTGGGCGTACGGAACTTCGACCTGTGCGTGGTGGCCATCGGCGATGATTTTCAGAGCTCGCTGGAGACCACCGCCCTGCTGAAGGAGCATGGCGCTCCCTTCGTATTGGCCCGGGCCGCCCGGGACGTGCATGCCAAATTTCTGCTGCGCAACGGCGCTGACGATGTGATCTACCCGGAAAAACAGATGGCCTCCTGGGCCGCGGTTCGGTACAGCGCCGACCACATTTTCGACTACATTGAATTGACGGACAACCACTCTATTTTTGAGACGGCGGTCCCCGCCTCCTGGGTGGGAAAGACCATCGTGGAGCTGGCGGTCCGCCAAAAGTATCACATCAATGTTCTGGCGACCAAGCACAACAGCAATCTGGAGCCTCTGCCCGGCCCTACGCACTGCTTCAGGCCGGATGAAACGATCTTTATTCTGGGCAGCAACCGTGACGCCCAGAAATTCCTGAACCTGTAACAAAAGGCCAGACGGTATGCGCGTCAACTCCGGCGGGCACACCGTCTGGCCTTTTGTCAGCTCTGCCGCAAAACGCAATGGCAAAACAAGTGCCGGCATGATAGAATGGTCTTGCCCGCTCCCCATCGGAGTCGGGTAAAACAGGGCCCGCGCGGGCCCGAAATGAGGCTACTGCTATGATAAAAATACTTTTCGTGTGCCACGGCAACATCTGCCGCAGCCCGATGGCGGAATTTCTAATGAAGGATCTGGTGAAAAAAGCCGGGCTGGAGGACTGTTTTTCCATCGCCTCCGCCGCCACCAGCACGGAGGAGATCGGCAATCCGGTCTATCCTCCCGCCCGCCGCAAACTGGCCGAGCACGGCATCAGCTGCGCCGGCAAGACGGCCCGGCAGATGACCCGCCCGGACTACGACGCCTATGACCTGCTCATCGGCATGGACGGCGCCAACCTGCGCAATATGCGCCGCCTCTCCGGGGGCGACCCGGCGGGAAAGTGCTCCCTGCTGCTGGACCACACCGGCCGCCCCGGCGATGTGGCCGACCCCTGGTATACCGGGGATTTCGACGCCACCTGGCGGGACGTGCTTTCCGGATGCCGCGCCCTGCTGGAGGAGCTGGCCCCAGGGCAGGCCTGACCCGCGCCTGTTTTTCCACCCCGCCCCGAAAGGATGTGTACACCGTGATCTACGCCACAGGAGATACCCACGGCTGCTTTCAGCGCTTCTCCACGCGGAACTTTCCCGAGCAGCGCTCCATGAGCCGGGAGGACTATGTCCTTGTGCTGGGTGATTTCGGCGGTCTGTGGGACAACTCTCCCGAGTCCCGGCACTGGCTGGACTGGCTGGAGAAGAAGCCCTTCACGCTCCTTTTCGTGTGCGGGAACCACGAGAATTACGACCTGCTGTATGCCCTCCCTACAGAGGAATGGCACGGCGGCCTGGTGCGCCGTGTGCGGGAAAACGTCCTCCACCTGGCCCGGGGGCAGGTGTTCTCCATCGAGGGGCACACCTTTTTCACCATGGGCGGCGCCCGGAGCCACGACATCAAAGACGGCGTCCTCTCCCCCGACCGCCCGGACTTCCGCCGGGAAAAGCGGCGGCTGGACCGGCTGCGGGCCGAGTACCGCGTGGAGCACCAGAGCTGGTGGAAGGAGGAGATGCCCTCCCCCGCCGAATATGACGCCGCCAGGAAGGCGCTGGAAGCGCGTGACTGGAGCGTTGATTACATCCTCACCCACTGCGCTCCTACCAGCGTGGCCAAAGCCATCTGTCCGGACTATGAGGCGGATGAGCTCACCGGCTTTCTGGAGGAGGTCCGCGGGCGGGCCCGTTTCCGGTATTGGCTCTTCGGCCATTACCATGACAATCGCTCTCTGGATGGGAAATACATCCTCCTCTGGGAGCAGATCGTCCGGGTGTTGTGATTCGGGATCCCATCCGCGCATTGTCATAAGTGCTGAATTTTTCGAATCAGAGCTTGCTTTTTTTGCTCCCGTGTCGTATACTCTTCTTAAGACTTTGGCGGCTCTCCCCCGCCGCCGGTATCGGAGCTTGAGAAAGGAAGGTATCCCTTATGGAGAAAACGAAGATCCTGCTGATTTGCGGCAGTCCCCGTCCCAAGAGCAAATCCGCTACTTACGCCGGCCTGCAGGCCGCCATGGAGGGCGCCCAGGCCGTGGAGGGCGTGGAGGTGGAGCTGGTGGAGCTCTTCCGCCGTAAGATCGCCCCCTGCATCCACTGCAACAAGTGCCTGCGGGACGATTCCGACCGCTGCACCGTGTTCCACGACGACATGGACGAACTTTACGACAAGTTCTTCCAGGCCGACGGCATCATCATCGGCTGCCCGGTGTACGACATGAACGTCACCGCCCAGCTGGCCCAGTTCTACAGCCGCTTCCGCTCCTCCTGGAAGCTGAGCGTTGATGATCCCACCTTCTTCCAGTACAAGGTGGGCGCCGCCCTCACCGTGGGCGGTACCCGCAACGGCGGCCAGGAGAACGTGATCCGCTCCATCACCAACATCTTCGCCACTCACGGCATCAACATCTGCACCTGCGGCGGCGGCGTGTACGGCGGCGCCATGCTGTGGAGCCCCGGCGACGGCTCCGGCATCATGGATGACCCCACCGGCATCGCCAACTGCAAGGCTTTGGGTGAGAAGGTGGCCCAGGTGGCCAAGGCCCTGAAGGCCGGCCGGCCCAGCGTCTGATCCGATTGAATAAAGCAACGCGCGTCCGCCGTGCAAAAACGGCGGACGCGCTCTTTTTCCGTTTGATACTGATTTCAAATAAAATGCTTTATTTGAAATCCCGTGTGCTGCGCACGCTCGTGGCGCACATGCGTGCGTCACGGCGTCTCATAAAACCCGACGCGCTTTGCGCTATAAAAAGCTTTTCAAGCTTTTTAACAGGTTTTAGTATGAACGGTCTATTTGTCTCCGTCTCCGTCTCCGGCCTTCTCTGCTTCTTTCTGCCGGAGCACTGCGTCCCGCATGGCGATGGTCTCCTCCAGCGTCCGGGCCGGGCGGGCGTTGATGCGGGCGCTCCACTCCTCTGCCCAGCAGGCGATCTCCTTCAGTCCCTCCTCGCTGAGGGGGAAATACCGCTTCTCCTCCACGGTGCTGAATTCATAGCCCCAGGGACCCTCCCAGACCTGGGCCGCCAGGTTGTCCTCCTCCGGGTCCACCCGGTAGCGCATCCGCCCGTCGCTGGCCGTCCAGAAGTTCCCGTTCTGAAAATGGGAGAGGACCGGTAAATAAAGCTCCGCCATGTCCGCCACTCCTTTGTTCCTGTTTACTGAGATGATACCATATTGGCTGCCAAAAAACAATGCGCCGGTCTGGGCCGGCACATACAGAACATCCCCGGCGGCTACGGCCGCCGGGGACCTTGTTCTTTCACGAATGCTCAGTTCTCCGCATAGCGGGAGAGGAACTGGCGGGTCCGCTCCTCCCGGGGGTGCTCGATGACCTGCCGGGCGGGACCCTGCTCCACGATGACGCCGCCGTCCATAAAGATGACCTGGTCGGCCACATCCCGGGCAAAGGCCATCTCGTGGGTGACGATGACCATGGTGGTCTTTTTCTCAGCCAGGCTGCGGATGACCCGCAGCACCTCGCCGGTGAGCTCCGGGTCCAGCGCCGAGGTGGGCTCGTCAAAGCAGAGCACATCCGGATGCATGGCCAGGGCCCGGGCAATGGCTACCCGTTGCTGCTGGCCGCCGGAGAGCTGGTGGGGATAGTGGTCGGCACGGTCGGACAGCCCCATCTGGGCGAGGAGCTCTCTGGCCTGCTTCTCGATCTCCGCCAGGATCTGCTTCCGGTTGGCCTTATAATCAGGCCGCTCCTGGGCCAGCAGCTCGCTGGCCAGGGTCACGTTCTTCAGCGCCGTATACTGGGGAAAGAGATTGAAGGACTGAAAGACCAGCCCGAAGTGGAGCCGCTTCCGCCGCACCTCGGCGTCCCGCTGGGTGGCCGGGTCGGCAGCGTCAAAGAGCAGCTCGTTTTTCACCGAGATGGTGCCCGCGTCCGGGGCCTCCAGGAAATTCAGACAGCGCAGCAGCGTGGTCTTGCCCGAGCCGGAGGAGCCGATGATGGCCAGGGCCTGCCCCTCCTCCAGGGTAAAGCTGATATCCTCCAGCACCCGGGTGGCGCCAAAATGCTTTTCGATATGGGATACTTCCAGAACAGACATGTCAGCGCCTCCTTACTTAAAATAGTCCAGCTTCTTCTCGAACCAGCCGAAGAGCAGGGTGAGAAGGCCGTTGACCACCAGATAGAACACGGCGGTGTAGAACAGGGGCCAGATCATGCCTTTTTTGATAAAGGACTCGCCCATCCAGATGATCTCGTAAACCGAGATGACCCGCACCAGGGCGGTATCCTTTACCAGAGTGATGAACTCGTTGGACATGGGGGGCACGATGCGCTTGATGACCTGGAGCAAAGTGATTTTAAAGAAGATCTGGCTTCTGGTCATGCCCAGGACCTGGCCGGCCTCATACTGCCCCCGGGGCACGCTCTGGATGCCGCCCCGGAAGATCTCGGAGAAATAGCAGGCGTAGTTGATGACGAAGGACACCAGCGCCGCCGTAAACCGGGGCAGGAGAGGCAGATGGAACAGAAGTCCGGGGCCGTAGAAGATGATGAGGATCTGGATCATCAGAGGCGTACCACGGATGACCCATACCACCGTCTTCACCAGCGCCCGCAGCGGGGTGAAGCGGCTCATGGAACCGAAGCTGATCACCAGGCCCAGGGGCAGGGCGAATACCAGCGTCAGCGCAAAGAGCTCCAGCGTGGTCACCAGGCCCTTCAGAAGAGTGAGCGTAACAGTCGCAAGCATGGCGGACACCTTTCTTATATCCGGGAAAAGGCAGAGAGCGTCTGGGCTCTCTGCCTGTTTATTTCCCCGAAAATGATCGTTCGGTCTTTACTTCTCGATGACAGACTCCTGCACGCCGTAGGTGGTGGCGGTCTCCATCACGGTACCGGCGTCATAGGCTTCCTTCCAGAAGCTGTTGAAGGCATCCGCCAGATCGGAGCCCTTGCGGAAGGCCACGCCGTACTCCTCGCTGTTGAGCTGCACGGTGTAGGTCAGGTCAGGATAGCTGGTGCCCTCGCCGATCATGGCGCCGGCCATCAGCAGGTCGATGACACAGGCGTCGGAGGCGCCGGAGGCCACTTCCATCAGGGCGTCGGCCTGGGTCTGCTTGGCCACGTAGGGCAGATTGAGTTCGTCCAGCTGCTTGGCGCCGGCGGAGCCGTTCTCCACGGCGAAGCTCAGGCCGCTCAGGCTCTCCACGGTCTGGTAATCAGCGGCCCTGTCGGCGGCCACCACCACCACCTGGCCATTGTTGCAGTAAGGCTCAGAGGTGGCGGCGCCGGCCTTCACCTCTTCGGTGAGGGTCATGCCGTTCCACACGCAGTCAATGCCCTTGGTCTCCAGCTCCATCAGCTTGTTGTCCCAGTTGATCTCCAGGAACTCCACCTGGACGCCCAGGCTCTCAGCGAAGGCCCTGGCCATGTCTGCGTCAAAGCCGATCCACTCGCCGGCGTCATTCTTGTAGTCCATGGGCTCGAAGTCGGTCATACCCACCACCAGGGTGCCCTTGTCCTTCACATAGGCCACATCGCTGTCAGTGACCTTGATATCGGTAGGGGCGTCGGTACCGCCGATAGGCGCTTCACTGGGCTTGGCAGCCTGACCGCCGGAGCAGGCGGCCAGCGAGAGCCCCATAGCCCACGCCAGGGCCAGGGCAAGCAGTTTCTTCTTCATATGCGATTCCTCCGTAAGTACATGTTAATGCGGCTCACTGCCGCGGCGTTGCTTTAGTATATTAACATATTGAAGAGGTTTTGTGAAGGGGGAACCGCGATTTTTTCAATTTCTTTTTTTCCGCGGGACTCCATCTCATTTTTTTGCCGGAAAACCGCATCCTGCAGGACACAGGACATACCTTTAAAAACAGAAAGCGGAGCGCTCCGCCGCTCCGCTTTCTGTCCTTACTCTTCTTTCAGCAGCGTCCGGGCCTTCTCCCACTCCTCGGGACGGTTGGCGTTAAAGAGGGACCGCTCCAGGTCGAAGCCGGTCAGCTCTCCCTCGTCCACATAGGCCACGGTCACAAAAGGAAACAGCCCCTTGACAAAGGAGCGCCGTCCCTCCTCCAGGCTTCTGGTGACCACAGGCAGGCAGGTCCTCCGGTACAGGGCGAAAAGGGGCTCCACCCGTCCGTCGGTCCGGCGGATGATGCACACGTCGGCCTCTCCCATTCGTCCGGCCAGGAGCCGGGCCAGTCCCTCGTCACCGAAGGGCATGTCCACCGCCGTCAGGAACACCGCGTCTCCCTTCAGGGCGGTAAGGGCGGCTTCCAGCCCTGCCATGGGGCCGGCGCCGGGATGGAGGTCGAACAGGGCAGGTACCCCTGCCGGCAGGGGCCGCTCCTCCGTCCCCACCGCCACGGCCACGCCGCCAAACACGTTCCGCCAGCGCTCTACGCCCCGCTCCAGCAACGTACCGCCCTCCACCGGCAGAGTGCCTTTATCTCTTCCCATCCGGCTGGATCTTCCGCCGGTAAGGATCACTGTCGTAACATTCAATCCCGGGACCTCCTTGTCCGCGCACCCTCTGTACCGGGAGGGCAGCGTCTGTCTGCGCTATCCCCATTTTAACAGACCCCGCCGGGACTGGCAAGTTTTTCCCCCCGAATAGAACCCCCGTTTTTTCCATATCCTCTACATTGTAAAACACAGCGATTCAACCTTTGTACTTGTACTGGAGGAACTGCCATGAAAAAACTGGCCGCGGCCCTGCTGGCCGCTTCCCTGTTGGTCCTCCCCGCCGCCGCGGTGGCCGGCGCCCCTCAGGTGGAGGCGGGCGCCGCCGTGCTGATGGAGAAGGAAACCGGCGCCATCCTCTATGAGGATCACGCCCACGACAAGCTGGAACCCGCCAGCGTCACCAAGGTGATGACCCTGCTGCTGGTCATGGAGGCCGTGGACAGCGGCCGCCTTTCTCTGGACGATATGGTGACAGTATCGACCCATGCCGCCTCCATGGGCGGTTCTCAGGTCTATCTGAAGGAAAACGAGCAGATGTCGGTCAATGACATGCTCAAGGCCGTCACCGTGGTGTCGGGCAACGATGCCGCCGTGGCCCTGGCCGAGCATCTCTGCGGCAGCGAGGAGGGCTTTGTGGACAAGATGAACCAGCGTGCCGCCCAGCTGGGCATGGCGGACACCTGCTTCGTCAACTGTACCGGCCTGCCCGCCCCCGGACACCTTACCTCGGCCCACGATATCGCTGTTATGAGCCGTGAGCTCCTGTGCCATCCCAAGATCAAGAAGTACTCCACCATCTGGATGGACTCCATCCGGGACGGGGCTTTCCAGCTTTCCAATACCAACAAGCTCATCCGTTTCTACGAGGGGGCCACCGGGCTCAAAACCGGCTCCACCGACGCGGCGGGCTACTGCCTCTCGGCCACCGCGGAGCGGGACGGCATGGAGCTCATCGCCGTGGTGCTCAAATCCCCCACCTCCGCCCAGCGCTTTGAGAGCGCCAAAAGCCTCCTGAATTTCGGCTTTGCCAATTACACTCTGATGGATGTGTGTCCCGCCCAGGCCCTGCCCCCCGTCCAAGTGCTGCTGGGACAACGGGAGACAGTCCAGCCCCGGCTGTCCCAGTCCAGCCGCATTCTGGTGGAACGGGACCAGGTCAATGCGGTGACCACCGAGCTGGAGCTGTGTGAGGACGTGGAAGCCCCGGTGGAGGAGGGGCAGATCCTGGGCCGGATGGTGGTCCGCGTTGGAGAAGAGGAGCGGCAGACCATTCCCATCGTCGCGGAGGAAGCCGTTGCCCGCATCACCATACCGGGTATTTTTTTACAATTTCTTTCCCATCTCTTTATGGCAGCCTGATTCTCGGGGAGAGAGCGTCTTATTTCGCTCTCTCCCCAGCTTTTTGCCCACTTTTTTCTCTCTTTTGTCCCCTTAAGTGTTTTATAGAAGAGACAGTGCCACGGCCTTGACGCTCCCAAATTTATGTTGTATAATTTATACAAATAGGTGAGAAAGACTCCTATTGCTTATTATCACCTATGACAACAAAAAACATCCCTTTTCTACTTTATCCGGGTGTTTTTTTGCCAAGGAGAGAATGCCTATGAATCAGCCCTCAATGCTTCCCCCCGCCTTGACCTCTTTTCTGAATGGACAATCCGTCCGTGCGCAGGAATATCTGGGGTCTCACGCCGAATGCCGGGATGGTACGGACGGTTATGTGTTCCGGGTGTGGGCGCCCCGTGCGGAATCGGTGGCCGTCATGGGAGATTTCAACGAGTGGAATGTTTCCGACCATCCCATGTCTCCCATCGGCGGCGGCGTGTGGGAGGGGTTCGTGCCCGGCCTGCAGCGGTTTGATACTTATAAATACGCCGTCCATACCCGGGATGGCCGGGTCCTGGCCAAGGCCGATCCCTATGCCTTCCACGCCGAGACCCGTCCCGGCACCGCCTCCAAGCTCTATGAACTGGGCAGCTACCAGTGGGGCGACGACGGCTGGCTGGCGTGGCGCAAAAAGAACCCTGTTTACCACCGCCCGCTGAATATCTATGAAGTCCACCTGGGCTCCTGGCGCCGCACAGGCGAGGACGAGTTCCTCAGCTACCGGGAGATGGCCCGGTATCTGGTGCCCTATGTGAAGGAGATGGGCTTCACCCATGTGGAGCTGCTCCCCGTCACCGAGCATCCGCTGGACGCCTCCTGGGGTTACCAGTGCACCGGTTATTTCGCGGCCACCAGCCGCTTCGGCACCCCTGACGACTTCATGTATCTGGTGGACCAGCTCCATCAGGCCGGCATCGGCGTCATTCTGGACTGGGTGCCCGCCCACTTCCCCAAGGACGCCTTCGGCCTGTATGAATTTGACGGTACCCCCTGCTATGAGTACGCCGACCCCCGCAAGGGCGAGCACGCCGACTGGGGCACCCGGGTCTTTGACTACGGCCGCAACGAGGTCCGCTCCTTTCTTTTCTCCTCTGCCCTGTTCTGGCTGGAGCAGTACCATATCGACGGCCTGCGGGTGGACGCGGTGGCTTCCATGCTCTATCTGGACTACGGCCGCAGCGGCGGCGCATGGTGCCCCAACGTGTTCGGCGGACATGAGAACCTGGAGGCGGTGGACTTCCTCCAGAAACTCAACGGGCACATCTTCCTGGACCACCCCGACGTAATGATGATCGCCGAGGAGTCCACCGCCTGGCCCCGGGTATCCCACCCGGTGGGCGAGGGCGGCCTGGAGGGCGGCCTGGGCTTCAACCTGAAGTGGAACATGGGCTGGATGAACGACATCACCCACTACATGAAGCTGGACCCCTATTTCCGGCAGTTCAACCACAGGGACATCACCTTCTCCCTGATGTACGCCTTTTCCGAGAATTTCGTGCTCCCCCTCTCCCATGATGAGGTGGTGCATATGAAGGGCTCCCTCATCGGCAAGATGCCGGGCACCGACGAGGAAAAATTCCCCGCCGTGCGGGCCTTCTATACTTATATGCTCACTCACCCGGGCAAGAAGCTGATCTTCATGGGCTCCGAGTTCGGCCAGTTCCACGAGTGGAAGTTCGACCACTCCCTGGACTGGCACCTGCTGGACCCGGAGCAGGATTACGCCCAGCGCCACATCCGGCTTCAGGGCTTCTTCCGCTCGGCCAACCAGTTCTACCTGGCCCACCCCGAGCTGTGGGAGCTGGATTTCTCCTGGGAGGGCTTCCAGTGGGTCTGCGCCGATGACAACCAGGCCAACTGCGCCTCCTTCCTCCGCAAGGACAAAAAGGGACATTTCCTTCTGACCATCTGCAACTTCTCTCCCATCCACCGGGAAGGCTACCGCCTGGGCGTGCCCGACCCCGGCCGGTATGAGGTGGTCTTCAACACCGACGACGAGGCCTTCGGCGGAGCCGGTCTGGGCGACCGCAAGCCCATCAAGTCGGAGTATGTTCCCTGCCACGGCATGGAGCAGTCCATCACCATTGACCTGCCTCCCATGAGCGCGGTCATCCTGCGCTGTGTCAAGAAGTTCCCCCGCCGCCGCAAAAAGGAGGATATTGCCCTCAAGGAAAAGCCCGCGGCCAAGACGGCCAAGGCGGCCAAAAAGCCCGCCAAAACAGCTGCCGGGAAAACCGCCAAAAAGGCCGCCCCCAAGAAAGAAAAAGCCTGAGGATTCCCCAGGCAATATAGAACCGCTGACAGAAGAGAGGAGTTGTGTATCCGCTGACAAAGCCGGGCCGCGGCGCGGCCCGGTCTGGCCGGGAGAGGGATCTGGCCAGGCAAGTACAAATAACGCTAGAGGTGAACGTGTTATGAAAAAGGAATGTGTCGCCATGCTTCTGGCTGGCGGGCAGGGCAGCCGTCTCTATGCTCTGACCAGCCACGTGGCCAAGCCCGCCGTACCTTTCGGCGGAAAGTACCGTATCATCGACTTCCCGCTGTCCAATTGCGTCAACTCCGGTATCGACACCGTGGGCGTGCTGACCCAGTACCGCCCCCTGGAACTCAACGCCTATCTGGGCAACGGCCAGCCCTGGGACCTGGACCGTTCAGACGGCGGCGTCCATATCCTCCCGCCCTACATGCGGGAGGGCGAGCAGGGCACCTGGTACAAGGGCACTGCCAACGCCATCTATCAGAACATGGGCTTTATCGAGCTCTATGACCCGGACTATGTGGTCATATTGTCGGGCGACCACATCTACAAGATGGACTATTCCAAGATGCTGGCCCAGCACAAGGCCACCGGCGCCGCCTGCACCATCTCGGTGCTGGAGGTCACGCTGGAGGAAGCCACCCGCTTCGGCATCATGAACGTGGACGAGAACGACGTCATCTACGAGTTCGAGGAGAAGCCCAAGCATCCCAAGAGCACCCTGGCCTCCATGGGCATCTACATCTTCACCTGGTCCAAGCTGAAGGAATACCTGATCGCCGACGAGGCCGATGAGAAGAGCTCCAACGACTTCGGCAAGAACATCATCCCCGCCATGCTGAATAACCAGGAGAAGCTGGTGGCCTACCGCTTCAAGGGCTACTGGAAGGACGTGGGCACCATCGACTCCCTGTGGGACGCCAACATGGATATGCTCTCCCCCGACAACGGCATCGACCTGTATGATACCGAGTGGCCCATCTTTGCCCGTACGCCCACCAAGCCGCCCCACTTCACCAGCCCCAACGCCAGGGTATCCCACGCCATGGTCACCGGCGGCTGCGAGGTCTACGGCAATGTGGAAAACTCGGTACTCTTCCACTCGGTCATCGTGGAGGAGGGCGCCAACGTGCGCTACTCCATTCTCATGCCCGGCACTGTGGTCAAGGCAGGGGCCGTAGTGGAGTACGCAATCGTGGCGGAAAATACCGTCATCGGCCGGAATGCCCGGGTGGGTACGCCGCCCACACCGGAGAGCGCCGGCCAGTGGGGCGTTGCCGTCATCGCCCAGAACCTGGAGATCGGTGACGGTGCGGTGGTCCCCGCCAAAGCCATGATCACCACCAATGTGAAAGGAGGCGATGAGAGATGACCAACAGCCTGCACGGCATCATCTTTGCCTATCGCTCCAATCCCGACCTGCGTGAGCTGACCCAGCCCCGCAACACCTGCTCCGTCCCTTACGGCGGGCGCTACCGCGTGGTGGATTTCATGCTCTCCAATTTTGTCAACGCCGGAATCACCGACGTGGGCCTCATCGCTCACGCCAATTATCAGTCCCTGCTGGACCATGTAGGTTCCGGCAAGGATTGGGATCTTTCCCGCAAGCACGGCGGCCTGCGCATCCTGCCCCCCTTCAGCTATGCCGACAAGCGGGGCGACGGCAATTACCACGGCCGCATGGACGCCCTGGCCGGTGTCTATTCCTACCTCCAGAACATCCGGCAGGAGTATGTGGTGCTGGCCGGAGGCGACCTGGCCGTCAACCTGCCCCTTGCCGATATCTTTGAGTCCCACATCCAGAGCGGCGCCGACGTCACCGCCGTGTGCACCTCGGTTCTGAAGGGCCAGCCCCGCAGCTGCGACTACTTCACTGCGGACGCCGACGGGTTCGCCACCGACGTGGCCGTTCATCCCACCGAGGCCGCCGGCCTGGAGTCCCTGGAAGTGTACATCATGAGCAAGAAGCTGCTTCTGAGCCTGGTGGACCACTGTGCCGCCCACAATATCTCCTCCTTCAGCCACGGTGTGCTCCAGTCCATCATCCACACCCACAGGATCCATATCTACCAGTTCGACGGTTATGCCGCCCGGCTGCAGTCGGTCTCCGGCTATTTTGCCCGCAGCATGGAGCTGCTGGACCCCGCTGTCCGCGCCCAGCTCTTTGTGGATGACCGGCCCATCAAGACCAAGGACCAGTCCAACCCGTCCACCTATTACGGCCCTGACGCCAAGTCCATCAACTCCCTGGTGGCCGATGGCTGCGTCATCGAGGGCGAGGTGGAAAACTGCATCCTCTTCCGCGGCGTGCGGGTGGAGAAGGGCGCCCGGGTGTCTCACTGTGTGCTCATGCAGGGCACTGTCATCCAGGAAAATGCCGTACTCAAGTACACCATTACCGATAAAAACGTCCGCGTGACCCCCGAACGGATGCTTATGGGTCACTCCACCTATCCTTTAGCCATTGCCAAGAACGAAATCGTATAGGAATTTGACATTATATCCTGCATGAAGCGAGAGACGAAGCTGTTTTTTCAACACTTCGTCTCTCGCCCTACCCGGAACCTTCTGTTATACTGGAGATACATCTCTTCTCATTCATTTTAACCACGCGCTTAAAATGAATGTGCACTGTACTGTGTGAAAGGAGCGTCCCCCCTTTATGAATATTTTCTTTGCTTCTTCTGAGGTAGCCCCCTTCATCAAGACCGGCGGACTGGCCGATGTGGCCGGCAGCCTGCCCAAGGCCCTGGCTGCCCTGGGCCATGACGTGCGTGTCATCCTGCCCCTCTATGAGGGCGTCAGCCAGGAGTGGCGCGACCAGATGACCTATCTGTTCCATTTCCATGTCACCCTGGCCTGGCGCACCCCCTACTGCGGCATCTTCGAGCTGAAGAAGGACGGCGTGACCTATTACTTCGTGGACAACGAATACTACTTCAAGCGTGCCGGCCTGTACGGCCACTATGATGACGCAGAGCGCTTCGCCTTCTTCTCCCGCGCCGTGGTGGAGACTCCCGCCCATCTGGACTGGCACCCCGATGTGCTCCACTGCAACGACTGGCAGACCGCCCTGTCCACCATCTACCTGCTGGAGGAGCGGACCCGGGTGCCTCAGCTCTATGGTACCAAGTCGGTCTTTACCATCCACAACATCGAGTACCAGGGCCGCTACGGCCGGGACCTGATGGTAGACCTCTTCGGCCTCAACGAGGGCTATTTCAACGAGCACATGCTGGCCTACCACGGCGATATCAACCTGATGAAGGGCGCCATCTACGCCTCCGATTATGTGACTACCGTGTCCCCCACCTATGCCGTGGAGCTCCAGTATCCCTTCTATGCCCACGGCCTGGAGGGCGTCATCGGCGACAACCGGCACAAGATCCGCGGCATCCTCAACGGCATCGACACCGCCCTCTACGATCCCGCCGCTGACCAGGGGCTGGCCGCTCCCTTCTCCGCTGACGACCTGAGCGGCAAGGCCGCCTGCAAGACCGCCCTGCAGCGGGCTGTGGGTCTGCGTGAGGACCCCAATGTTCCCATCATCGCCTGCGTCTCCCGCCTGGTCAAGCACAAGGGCTTTGACATGGTCACTGCCGCCATCCACGACATCATGGCCATGAATGTACAGATGGTGGTCCTGGGCACCGGCGACTGGAATTATGAGGAGGCTTTCCGTCACGCCCAGGCCCAGTATCCCGGCCGCTTCTCGGCCAACATCATGTATTCCGGCGCGCTGTCCACCGCCATCTACGGCGGCGCCGACCTATTCCTTATGCCCAGCGAGGCCGAGCCCTGCGGCCTGAGCCAGATGATCTCCATGCGCTATGGCACCCTGCCCGTGGTGCGTGAGACCGGCGGCCTGAAGGATTCGGTCCGTCCCAACGGTGTGGCGGGAGCCACCGGCTTCACCTTCGCCGATATCAATGCCCATGACATGGTGTGGGTCCTGAACTCCGCTGTGGACCTCTACTACAACAACAAAGAGGCCTGGAAGTCCATCCAGCACACTGCCATGACTGCCGACTTCTCCTGGAACCACTCCGCTCAGGACTACCTCCAGGTCTACCGCTGGGTCACCAACTACGAGGAAAGCGTCCCTTTTGAGGAGCCGGCTCCGGCGCAGGAAATCCCTGCCGCGGAGCCTGTGGCTGAGCCCGTCGCCGGGCCTGTGGCCGAAACCGCCGATGCTCCCGTCGAGCCCGAGGCGGCGCCTGTGGCCGAAACCGCTGATGCTCCCGTCGAGCCCGAGGCGGCGCCTGTGGCCGAGGCCGGGCCCGCCGCGAAAAAGCCCGCTGCCAAGCGCACCGCCAAAAAGGCCCCGGCAGAGAAGGCCGCCGCTCCCAAGCGGACCAGCAAAAAGGCTCCTGCCAAGAAGGACGCGGCCGAAAAGAAGCCCCGCGTTCCCCGCAAAACCGCCGCAAAAAAGAAACCAGAAGCGGAAAAATAAATTTTATACTGGCGATTTTACGAATTTTCTCCTGTTTATCCCCTGTTCCGTACATTTTGTACAGTCAGAATGTGGAAGAAACCATTGACCTGAGCGCCAGCACGTGATAAACTGTGAGCCCGCGGCCGGGATCTCCCCCGCCCGCGGGTTCTTTCTCCGTACTCCGGCGGCGTCCGGACAGCCATTCCCCGTGCCCGGCAAACGCCCTGCACTACAAATTCTTGGAGGTCGATCTCCCATGCATCAATATACAAAAAAAGAGCTTATGGACCTGATCACAGGCAAGCTGCGCCGGAATTTCGGCCGTGATGTGGATGAGGCCACCACCCAGCACATGTTCAAGGCCTGCGCTCTGGTCCTGCGCGATATCATCTCCGAGCGCCAGATGAGGACCCAGGACATGGTGGAGAATACCCATGCCCGCCAGGTCCACTATCTGTCGCTGGAATTCCTGATGGGCCGCTCCCTGATGAAAAACGCATACAACCTGGGGGTGGTGGAGCCCCTGAGAGAGGCTATCGAGGGTCTGGGCTTCTCCGCCTCCGACCTCTTCGAGGCCGAGCCCGACGCCGGCCTGGGCAACGGCGGCCTGGGCCGTCTGGCCGCCTGCTATCTGGACTCCATGACCACTCTGGGCATCCCCGCCACCGGCTATTCCATCTGCTACGAGCTGGGCATCTTCAAACAGAAGATCGTGGACGGACAGCAGGTGGAGCTGGCCGACAACTGGTTGGGCCTGGGCGACGCCTGGCTCATCCCCAAAATGGATGAGGTGGAGGAGGTCCGCTTCGGCGGCCGGATCGAGGATGTGTGGGACGGCCACGGCAATCATTCCATCCAGCATACGGGCTACACCTCCGTGCTGGCCGTGCCCAAGGATATGGAGATCGCCGGCTTCCGCACCGAACACGCCAATACCCTCCGCCTGTGGGACGCCAAGAGCCCCACGCCGGTGGATATGTCCCTCTTCTCCCGGGGCGAGTACCTCAAGGCGGTGGAACAGCAGGCCATGGCCGAGACCATCTCCAAGATCCTCTACCCCGAGGACAATCACTACGAGGGCAAGTCCCTGCGCCTCAAGCAGCAGTATTTCTTCGTGTCCGCCACCGTGCAGTCCATCGTGCGCAAGCACCGGGCCCAGTACGGCACCCTGCGGAATTTCCACCTCAAACACGTCATCCAGATCAATGACACCCACCCCACCCTGGTCATCCCTGAGCTCATGCGCATCCTGCTGGACGAGGAGGGCTACAGCTGGGAGGACGCCTGGTATATCGTCACCCACACCGTGGCCTATACCAACCACACCGTGCTGGCCGAGGCCCTGGAGCACTGGCCCCAGCAGCTCATCATCGACCTGCTGCCCCGGGTGTGGCAGATCATCGTGGAGATCAGCAACCGCTACCAGACCCAGCTCACCGCCTATTTCCACGGCGACATGAGCAAGGTAGAACGGATGGCCATCATCTGGGGCGGCGACGTGCGCATGGCCAACCTGTGCATCTGCGCCTGCTATGCCGTCAACGGCGTGTCCGCCCTTCACTCCGATATTCTCAAGCGGGAAGTCTTCCACGACGCCTATGTCCGCACCCCCGACAAGTTCAAGAACGTGACCAACGGCATCGACCACCGCCGCTGGCTCTCCGAGTGCAACCCCAAGCTGGACGCCCTCATCCGGGACTGCACCGGCGGCGACCGCTATCTGCTCTATCCCGACGCCCTGCGGGACCTGGAAAAGTACAAGGACGATTCCTCGGTGCTGGAGCAGCTGGACGCCATCAAGCAGGAGAACAAGCGCGCCTTCGCCTCCTATATTGCCCGGGAGAGCGGCATCGTCCTCAACACCGACGCCATGTTCGACGTGCAGGTCAAGCGCCTGCACGAGTACAAGCGCCAGCTCCTCAACGTGCTGCACATCATCTACGAGTACCAGCACCTGAAGGATGACCCCAACTTCATGATCACCCCCAAGGTCTACCTCTTCGGCGCCAAGGCCGCTCCCGGCTACGCCGTAGCCAAGCAGATCATCCACCTCATCAACTCCCTGGCCGCCACCGTGAATGCCGACCCCGTCTGCAAGGATAAGCTGCAGGTGGTCTTTTTGGAGAATTACCGGGTCTCCCTGGCAGAGAAACTCATGCCCGCCAGCGAGCTCAGTGAGCAGATCTCCACCGCCGGCAAGGAGGCCAGCGGCACCGGCAATATGAAGTTCATGATGAACGGCGCCGTTACCATCGGCACCCTGGACGGCGCCAACGTGGAGATGCACGAGGTCCTGGGCGACGAGAACATCTTCCTCTTCGGCCTGAAGGCCCACGAGGTCTCCGAACTCAAGACCAAGGGCTACAAGTCCTATGAGTACTATATGCACAACGGCGACCTGCGTGCCGTCATCGACAATCTCTCCCGGGGCTTTGACGACGGCGTAAGCTACGACGACCTGACCAAGCGGCTGCTCTTCGGCAACGGCTGTCCTCCCGACGAGTATCTGCTGCTGGCTGACTTCGACAGCTACCGCAACGCCCACAAGCGCGCCGCCGAGGCCTATCTGGACCGCCGGCACTGGAACCAGATGTCCCTTATCAATGTGGCCCGGTCCGGCATCTTTGCCGCCGACCGCTCCATCCGGGACTACGCCCGCGACATCTGGAACGTGCCCGTGCGCGAGTGACCCCCCGCACATCCCCAATCAAAACAGCCCCGCCGGGCTTTGTCCGGCGGGGCTGTTCCCATAAACAGGCGGCCCGCCGGGCGAAGGTCCGGCGGGCCGCTCATGTGCGCATTATTCCTTGCTGAAAATATCCTTGCCCAGGCCGCACAGGGGGCAGACCCAGTCCTCGGGGAGCTCCTCAAAAGGAGTGCCCGGCGCGATACCGTGGTCAGGATCGCCCACAGCGGGGTCATACACATAACCACAGGCGTCACAGACATACTTATCCATATTACAGCACCTCAATTCGTTTATTTCACCAGTCCGGCCACGCTCCGGGCGTAGCCGGCCATAGCGTTCAGATCCTCCTCCGTGGGAGTGAAAAGTACCCGGAAGGCCTCGCCGGGCTGGGCGAACTTGAGCTGGCCCAGGCGGGTATGGAGCATACCGGGGGCCTCGCCGCTCCAGCCGTAGGCGCCGAAGGCTCCGGCGGCCCGGCCCTTGGTGTTGACCGCGTCGATGGAGGAGAGCACATCCCACACGGCCTTGGGAGCGTCCCGGTTGATGGTGGGCGCGCCCACCAGGAGTACGTCAGCCTCATTGGCGGCGGCGGCGCAGGACGCCAGACCCTCACGGGTTACATCCAGACAGACGGACTTGAACCCAGCCTCCTCCAGCGCGGCGGCAGCGGCGGCGGCCAGCTTCCCGGTGCAGCCATAGGCCGAAGCGTAGATAATGGCGGCCGTCCGTCCCTCCTTCGGCGCGGGGGTACTCCACTGGCGGTAGAGGGTCTTGGCCTTCTCCAGCCCGGTGGTGAGCACAGGTCCGTGGCTGGGGCAGACCATATCCGCTTCGGCGGGCAGCTTGTCCAGTCCGGCCAGCACAAAGGGCTTGAAGGGCCCGAAAATGCCCTCGTAATAATAGGCGAACTCACCCTCGTAGGCGGCATAGTCGTGGATATTCCGGTCCAGCATGGTGGGCTCGCAGAAGTGGCAGCCCAGGAAGTCGCAGGTGAAGGCCGTCCGGCTCTCCTCGTCCCAGGTGAACATGGAGTCCGCCCAGTGGAGCATGGGAGCGGGAATGAAGGCCAGCTTCTTATTGCCCATATCCAGCGTGTCGCCGGCCTTGACCACCTGTACGGGGAAGGTCCGGTTGGTAATGTCCTCCAGATGCTTCTTGCCCGCGGCGGTGCAGAACACCTTCAGCCCGGGACATACCTCCAGCAGCCTGGCCACGCTGCCCGAATGGTCGGGCTCGTTGTGGTTCATAATGAGATAGTCCACCTGCTCCACCGGGATCACCTGGCGTATGTTATCCAGATATTCCTCAAAATAGTCGGCGTGGACGGTCTCGATCAGCACGTTTTTCTCGCCGGTCAGCAGATAGGCGTTATAGGAGGTACCGTATTTGGCCTCCATGACGATATCGAATACCCGCAGAGAGGGATTCAGGACGCCTACCGACCAGATCCCCTCTTTCAGTTGAATGGCACTCATGGATCACACCTTCTTTCTTATGATACAGTATAGTAACACACATGGTAGACTGTCAAGTCCGACTATTGGCGGCCTTTTGCGTCCTTTCTTGACTTTCCTCTGTTCCGGCGATACAATGTTTTGATACTGTATGAAAATGAGGGGGATCACCTCTGTATGTTTGCATATCTTGATAACGCCGCCACCACCCCCGTCTGCCTGGAAGCCGCCCAGTCCGCCACCTTTGAAATGGTGGCCGGTTACGGAAATCCCTCCGCCCGCTACGCCTTCGGCCAGAACGCCGCCAAACGTCTCCAGGAAAACCGGACCACTGTGGCCCGGGCCCTGGGCTGCCTGCCGGAGGAGCTCTATTTCACCTCCTGCGGCACCGAGGGGGACAACTGGGCCATCCAGGGCGCCGTGGAGTACGGCCGCCGCCGGGGCAGGCACATCATCACCACCGCCATCGAGCACTCCGCCGTGCTGGAGCCTCTGAAGGCCCTGGAGGCCAAGGGGTACACCGTCACCCGGCTCAAGCCTGACCGCAGCGGCCACGTCTCCCCCGAGGACCTGCGCGCCGCTCTGCGGGAGGACACGGTGCTGGTGTCCATGATGCTGGTCAACAACGAGCTGGGCACCCTCCAGCCGGTGGCCGAGTGCGCCCGCATCACCAAGGCTTACTGCCCCGACATTCTTTTCCACACCGATGCGGTGCAGGCCTTCCTCAAGGTCCCCTTCACCCCGAAAGAGCTGGGAGTGGACCTGCTCACCATCAGCGGGCACAAGGTGCGTGCCCCCAAGGGCATCGGAGCCCAGTATATCCGCAAGGGGCTGAAACTCCCGCCCCTGCTGCGGGGCGGCGGGCAGGAGGGGGCCATGCGTCCCGGCACCGAGCCCACCGCCCAGATCGCGGCCCTGGCCTCGGCCTGCTCGTCCTGGTATGACCAGTCCGAAGAGTACAACGCCCGCCTGTCTGACCTGAAGAACTACGCGCTGGAACAGCTCCAGGCCAATGTGCCGGGGCTGGAGGTGGTCAGCCGGGGGGACGCGCCCCACATCTGCGCCGTCTCCCTGCCCGGCTATCCCAGTGAAATGCTGGTGCGGGAGCTCAGCGACCGGGGGGTCTGTGTCTCCTCTGGTTCGGCCTGCCACAAGGGCAAGCCTAGCCATGTGTTTGCCGCCCTGGGCCTCCCAAAGCGTACCCTGATGGGGGTGCTCCGGATCTCCTTCTCTCCCGCCACCGTCCAGGAAGAAGTAGACGCCCTGGTGGACGGCCTGCAGGAGATCCAGTCCAGCCGGGTAGGCGCGTAAACACCGCCCGGACCATTACCATGAAAAGAAAGGCGCCGGCGGGCATCGCCGCGTATGGGTCCATCCGATATGTTCTCCTGTCTCAACCGGGGCAGGGCCTTTTACCGGGACGTGATCTCCCTGGCCCTGCCCATCCTGCTCCAGAACCTGATCACCACCTCTCTGGGGCTCATCGACACCTTTATGGTAGGCAGCCTGGGAGAAGCGCCTCTGGCCGCTGTGTCCCAGGCCAATATTCCGGTATTCATCATCCAGCTGGTGTTCTTCGGCATGCAGAGCGGCTCCTCCGTCCTCATCAGCCAGTACTGGGGCAGGGAGGATACCGACAGCATCAACCGGGTCATGGGCATCGGCTTCTATCTGGCCGGCGGGCTCTCCGTTCTCTTCGCCCTGGTCATGTTCTTCCTGCCCGTCCCCCTGATGGGTCTGCTCACCGACAACGCCGAGCTCATCCCCCTGGCCGCCCGCTATGCCCGCATCGTGGGCTTTTCCTACCTTTTTAACAGTGTTACCAGCATTTACGTGGGGGCCCACCGCAGCATGGAGAACCCCAAGCTGGGCCTCTTCGTCTTTACCGCCTCCATGCTCACCAACACCTTTCTCAACTGGGTCCTCATCTTCGGCAACCTGGGCGCGCCCCGGCTGGAGGTGGAGGGCGCCGCCATCGCCACCCTTACCTCCCGTGTGGTCGAATTCGTCATCGTGGTGGTGTACGCGGCGGTGAACCGGCGCTTCCGGCTCAAGCCCGCCCTGATGCTCCGCCCCGACCCCGCCCTGGTGCGGAAATTCTTCCGCTTCGCCACTCCCGTCATCCTCAACGAAACGCTGTGGAGCACCGGTACCTCCATGTATAAGGTCATCATGGGCCATATGGAGGGCAGCAAGCACATCCTGGCGGCCCGGGCCCTGGCAGGCAATATCGACGATCTCTGCGCCGTGTCCATCTTCGCCATCGCCGGTACCGCTGCCATCATCGTGGGACGGGAGATCGGCGCCGGCCGCCGCTCCACCGTGTACGACGTGGCCGCCGCGCTGGATGTGCTCTCCTGCCTGTGCGGCGCCGTGGTGGGAGCAGGACTGCTACTGTGCACCTACTTCTGGTTCCCCCAGGCCATCTATCCCCTCTTCCACCTGACACCCGAGGCCAGCAGCACCGCCACGCTGATCCTCACCTTCATCGCCGTTCCCATGCCCCTGCGGGCCTTTGACACCACCAACACCGTGGGCGTGCTCCGGGGCGGCGGCGACAGCCGCATGGCCGCCATCATCGACGTGTCCGCCATGTGGCTGGTGGCCATCCCCCTGGCCGCCTTTTTCGCCCTGGTCCTCCGGTGGGGCATCTTCTGGGTGTATATTGCCATCTCCACCGAGCAGCTGGTCAAGACCGCCCTGGGCGTCCACCGCTTCCGCTCCCGGGCCTGGATCAACGACATCACCCGGGCCGGCTCCTGAACCTCCCGCTTCGCAGAAAGGAATGACAGTATGCTGAAGATCACCGTACTCATCGAGAACTTCGCCCCCGACCACCTGATCTGCGAGCACGGCCTCTCCCTCCATCTGGAGTACAACGGCCATTTCTACCTGCTGGACGGGGGCACCACCGGCATCTTTACCGAGAACGCCCGCCGCCTGGGCATCGACCTGACCCGGGTGGAGGGAGCCGCCCTCTCCCACGGCCACGACGACCACGGCGACGGCCTGGGGGCCTTTTTCCGGTGCAATCCCGGCGTGCGGGTATGCGCCCGCCCGGCGGCTGTGGAGCCAAGGTACATGGAGGATGACCAGGGCAACCCCTTTTATGTGGGCGTCAGCCAGGAGCTGCTGCACGCCTGCATGGACCGCTTCGACCTGGATGACGGTCCCCGGCTGCTGGCCCCCGGCCTCCACCTCATTCCCGACAGCGTGGATCACGAGCAGTCTCTGGTGGCCGAGACGGATCACGGCCTGGTGGTGATGAACTCCTGCTGCCACGCCGGGGTGGACCATATCGTCCGGGACATTCTGGACCGCTTCCCCGGCCAGCGGGTGTACGCGGTGGTGGGCGGCTTCCACCTGGTGGGCAAGCACGGCATGGGTTCTCTTGGCGTAGAACCCGGGACGGTGACCGCCCTCTCCCGCCGCCTGGTGGAGGAGCTGGGCGTGGAGCGCATCTACACCGGCCACTGCACCGGTCTGCCCGCCCGGCGGCTCCTCTCCGACGCGGAGCCCGGCCACGTGTTCCCCCTCCGCACCGGCGATGTGCTGGTCTTTTAAAAACCGCTGTTTTAGCACATTCTCCCGTCCTCTGAAAACAGAGGGCGGGACTTTTTTCTTTCCCCTGTTCACATTTAATTTACAACCCCCCTATTGACATTTATTTGGGGTGGTGGTACATTATCTTTAGCACTCAGGGTATATGAGTGCTAAACCAAAAGGAAGGTGAGAGGCATGGATTTGACGGAACGCAAAAAAAAGATCCTCCGTGCCATCATCGAGAGCTACATTGCCACCGCCGAGCCTGTGGGCTCCAAGGCCATTGCCGAGCACCTGGGCCGGTCCATCTCATCGGCCACCATCCGCAACGACATGGCCGATCTGGAGGCCATGGGCCTGCTGGAAAAACCCCACACCTCCGCCGGGCGCATCCCCTCGCCCCAGGGCTACCGGCTCTACGTCAACGAGCTGATGGAGGAGCACAAGCTGTCGGTCCAGGAGACCGAGCGCATCAACAGCGCCCTGCGCCTCAAGATGCAGGAGCTGGATCGGGTCATCCTGGAGGCAGGCCGGGTGGTCTCCCGTCTGACCAATTATCCCGCCTTCGCCCTGTCTGCCGGCATGGAGCGGGTGACCATCCAGCGCTTCGACCTGCTGATGGTCCAGCGCAACGCCTTCATCATCGTGGTCATGACCGACACCAACCTGGTGCGCAACAAGCTGGTCCAGCTCCCCAGCGACCTGACCCAGGCTCAATTGCAGATGCTCAACACCCTGCTCAACACCACCTTCACCGGCCTGACCCTGGACGAGATCACGCCCGAGCTGATGCGGGTGGCCCAGCATGCCGCCGGAGAGGCCTATGGACTCATCAGCCTGGTGGTCTCCTTCGCCATGGAGGTGCTGGAGAGCCTGGAGCACCGGCGGGTGCACACCGCCGGCCTGGCCCACCTGCTGGAGCTGCCTGAGTATCAGAACCTGGAACGGGCCCAGCCTCTGATGAGCTACCTGTCCGAGGATCAGGACGCCGCCCGCTTCCCCGTCCCCGAAAACGGCCCCATGCGTATCCTCATCGGCCCGGAAAATGTGGCCGATGCGCTGAAGGATACCAGCGTGGTCATGGCCAGCTATGACATCGGCGACGGCATGAGGGGCGTCATCGGCGTGGTAGGCCCCACACGGATGGATTACGCGAAGATCACCGCCCGCCTGTCCTACTTTGCCGAAGGACTCACCCGGCTGTTCGGCCAGGGCGAGCTCCCCGACGGCAGGAACGGCGGCGAGGAATAATGAGGAGGTAACCTCTTGAACACGAACGAAAAAGAAACGACCGCCCGGCAGGAAGAGGACGCAGTCCAGACGCCCGCGGCGGAGGATACCGTGCCCCAGGCCGATACCCCCGGCAGCGAGGCCCCCGATCCCCTTCTGACCGAGCTGGAGAATCTGAAAGACACCCTGGCCAAGAAGGAGGATCAGTACCTCCGTCTGGCCGCCGAGTACGACAATTACCGCAAGCGCAGCCAGAAGGAAAAGACCGACGCGTACCAGAACGCCAAGTCCGATGCGGTGCTGGCTTTCCTCCCGGTGTATGACAATCTGGAGCGTGCCCTGAAGCAGTCCACCGCCGATGAAGCCTACAAAAAAGGCGTGGAGATGACCATGGCCGGACTGAAAGAGGTCCTGGCCAAACAGGGCGTGGAGGAAATTCCCGCGCTGGGCCAGCCTTTCGATCCCAATGTCCACAACGCCGTGATGCACGTGGAGGACGAGAGCGCCGGCGAGAACACGGTGGTGGAGGTCTTCCAGACCGGCTTCCGGTCGGGCGAGAAGATCATCCGCTTCGCCATGGTCAAGGTTGCCAATTAAGGCCTCAGGAGAATAAAAACAGCATATTCCAAATTTCTTTGTTAAAAATAATCTTTTTTATATTGGAGGAATCATTTATGTCCAAGATTATCGGTATCGATCTCGGTACGACCAATAGCTGTGTGGCTGTCATGGAGGGCGGCGAAGCCGTCGTCATCCCCAATGCGGAAGGCAACCGCACCACTCCCTCCGTGGTGGCCTTCTCCAAGGACGGCGAGCGTATGGTAGGCCAGGTGGCCAAGCGCCAGGCCATCACCAACCCCGACCGCACCGTCTCTTCCATTAAGCGTGAGATGGGCTCCAACTACAAGGTCAACATTGACGGCAAGGCCTACACCCCTCAGGAGATCAGCGCCATGATCCTGCAGAAGCTGAAGGCCGACGCCGAGGCCTATCTGGGTCAGAGCGTTACTGAGGCCGTCATCACCGTGCCCGCCTACTTCACCGACGCCCAGCGCCAGGCCACCAAGGACGCCGGCCGTATCGCCGGTCTGGACGTGAAGCGCATCATCAACGAGCCCACCGCCGCCGCCGTGGCCTACGGCGTGGATAAGGAGACCGCTCAGAAGGTCATGGTATACGACCTGGGCGGCGGCACCTTCGACGTGTCCATCCTGGATATCGACGACGGCGTCATCGAGGTGCTGGCCACCGCCGGCAACAACCGCCTGGGCGGCGACGACTTCGACAAGTGCATCATGGACTGGATGGCCGCCGAGTTCAAGAAGGAGAACGGCATCGACCTGACCGGCGACAAGGTGGCCATGCAGCGCCTGAAAGAGGCCGCCGAGAAGGCCAAGATCGAGCTCTCCGGCGTCACCTCCACCAACATCAACCTGCCCTATATCACCGCCGATGCTACCGGCCCCAAGCATCTGGACCTGACTCTGACCCGCGCCAAGTTCAACGAGCTGACCCACCACCTGGTGGACGCCACCAGCGGCCCCGTGCGCCAGGCCATGAGCGATGCCGGCCTCTCCGGCAGCGATATCTCCAAGGTCCTGCTGGTGGGCGGCTCCAGCCGTATCCCCGCCGTGCAGGAGATGGTCAAGAAGCTCACCGGCAAGGAGGGCTTCAAGGGCATCAACCCCGATGAGTGCGTGGCTCTGGGCGCCGCGCTCCAGGGCGGCGTGTTCACCGGCGACGTGAAGGGCCTGCTGCTGCTGGACGTCACCCCCCTGTCCCTGGGCATCGAGACCATGGGCGGCGTGATGACCAAGCTCATCGAGCGCAACACCACCATCCCCGTGAAGAAGAGCCAGGTCTTCACCACCGCCGCCGACAACCAGACCTCCGTTGAGGTCCACGTGCTGCAGGGCGAGCGTGAGATGGCCCAGTACAACAAGACTCTGGGCCGCTTCAACCTGGACGGCATCGCTCCCGCCCGCCGGGGCGTGCCTCAGATCGAGGTCACCTTCGATATCGACGCCAACGGCATCGTGAACGTCTCCGCCAAGGACCTGGGTACCGGCAAGGAGCAGCACATCACCATCACCTCCTCCACCAACATGTCCAAGGAGGACATCGACAAGGCCGTCAAGGAGGCCGAGCAGTTCGCCGCCGAGGATGCCAAGCGCAAGGAAGAGGTGGACGTCCGCAACCAGGGCGATCAGGTGGTCTATCAGACCGAGAAGGCCCTGGAGGAGATGGGCGACAAGATCGACGCCGCCGACAAGGCCAGCGTCCAGGCCGCTGTGGATAAGCTGAAGGAGGCCCTGAAGGGCTCCGACACCGAGGCCATCAAGTCCGCCACCGAGGCGGCCACCAAGGCCTTCTACCCCATTGCCGAGAAGATGTATGCCCAGAGCAACCCCCAGGGCGGCCAGGCCGGCCCCGACATGGGCGCCAACTTCGGCGGCCAGGCCGGCGGCGCCGACTCCGACCCCAATGTGGTGGACGCCGACTACACCGTTATGGACGACGACAAGAAATAATCGACAGCAATGAATTGACAATTGACCGTCGAGGACGGGGGTCACGGCCTGCTCCGGGCTCCCGTCCTTCGTCCCGTCCGCGGCGGGTCCGTCAGTTGTCAATTTTCCTTGTCCATTTGATTCGAGGTGAGCAATATGCCTGAACAGAAAAGAGATTTTTACGAGGTGCTTGGCGTCAGCAAGGGCGCTTCGGATGAAGAGCTGAAGAAAGCCTACCGCAAGCTGGCCAAGAAATACCACCCCGACCTGAATCCCGGCGACAAGGAGGCCGAAGCCAAGTTCAAGGAGGTCAACGAGGCCTACGAGATCCTCTCCGACAAGGAGAAGCGCGCCCGTTACGACCAGTTCGGCCACGCAGGCGTGGATCCCAACTACAACCCGGGCGGCGGCTTCGGCGGCTTTGGCGGCGCCGATTTCGGCGATATCGACCTGGGCGACCTCTTCGGCTCCTTCTTCGGCGGCGGCTTCGGCGGCGGAGGCGGCGGCTCCCGCCGCAGCGGTCCCGTAAAGGGCGATACCCTGCGTTCCTCGGTCTCCATCAGCTTTGAGGAGGCCGCCTTCGGCTGCGAGAAGGAGATCAGCCTGACCCGCAGCGAGGCGTGCGACGACTGCAAGGGCACCGGCTGCGCTCCCGGCACCACCGCCGAGATCTGCCCCGACTGCCGGGGCAGCGGCGTGGTACGCATCCAGCGGGGCGGCGGGGCCTTCTCCTTCGCCACCACCGCCCAGTGCCCCAAGTGCGGCGGCACCGGCAAGATCATCCACACCCCCTGCAAGAGCTGCGGCGGCTCGGGCAGCGTCCGCCGCCAGCGGAAGATCACCGTCAAGATCCCCGCCGGCATCGACAACGGCCAGGTCATCTCCCTCCGGGGCCAGGGCGGCGCAGGCAGAAACGGCGGTCCCGCCGGCGACCTGATCATCAGCGTCACCGTGCGTCCCCATCCCCAGTTCAAGCGGGACGGCGTCCACGTCTATCTGGACCAGAAGGTCTCCTTCCTCCAGGCCGCGCTGGGCGCGGAGTTGGAGATCCCCACCATCGACGGCAAGGTCAAGTGGAACCTGCCTGAGGGCACCCAGCCCGGCGCCACCTTCCGTCTGAAGGGCAAGGGCATCCCCAGCGTCAACGGCCGGGGCCGGGGCGACCAGTACATCACCGTACTGGTGGACGTGCCCCGGAACCTGACCCACGAGCAGAAGGCTGCCCTGCGCGGCTTCGGCCGGGCCATGGGCGAGCTTCCCGCCGACGATGAGGAGGAAGAGGGGCTCAAAGGATTTTTTGACAAAATGAAGAAAAAGAAATAAAATAAAGGGCGGACATTGTCCGCCCTTTATTGCTATGCAACAGCATAGCAATAACATAAAATGCACCAATTCCTCGCCCCTGTGGGGCAACCGGAATAGATGCGCAGAACCTTCATGCGTCCACGTGGTTTTGTATTTCCCGCGGCGCGTACAGACACATGAAGGTTTTGCCCCGATCACATCCCATTCAGGAGGCCCGTTATGGCTGCTGTGCTGTCCTATCTTACCCCCACTCTTCTGCTGCCCATCGCCCTTGTGGCCGCGCTGCTCTGCTTTTTCGGCCGGTACTGGCAAATCGTCCGGGGACCGGGCAGCGTCCACGAGCATATTCTGCGCCAGTCCGGCCAGGCGGCTCAATCCGTCTCCAGGCCCCGCTGCACCTTCGCGGGCACATGCCACCCCCTGGAGCGGGCCGACGCGGCGCTCATGCTGCTCCTTACCGCAGTCTATGCCTGCACCGCCTTTTTCCAGCTGGGTTCCACCACCAACCCCCAATCCTTCCAGGACTTCAGCCAGACCAAAACAGTGGAGCTCCGCCTCTCCCAGCCGGTGACCGTCAGCTCCTTCTGGTATTACCCCGGGCTGGGCACCGGAGATTATAATGTGGAAGTCTCCGCCGACGGTGTGACCTGGTCCACCCTTTGGGCCCGTAAGGACAATGACAACAAGATCACCGGCTACTACTGGGCCGACGCGGCGGATTACGCCCCCAGTTACGCCCTGCCCCAGCACTATGCCGACCTCTTCAAATGGCTGGAGATCGAGCCGGAGAACAAAACCGAGTTTCAATACCTGCGTATTACCGGCAAGTCCAATAAATCCCCCATGGAGCTGGGGGAGCTGGCCCTGTTCGACAGTCAGGGGCAGCGTATCGACACAGCTTCCCTGCTGGCCGAGCCCACCGCCCTCTTTGACGAGCAGGACGTCGTGCCTGAAAAGCCCTACTGGACCAACTCCACTTATTTTGACGAGATCTATCACGCCCGCACCGCCTACGAGAATATCCGGGGCATCTATCCCTACGAGATCTCCCATCCCCCGCTGGGCAAGCTGATCCTCAGCCTGGGCATCCGCATGTTCGGCATGACCCCCTTCGGCTGGCGGTTCATGGGCACCCTCTTCGGTGTGCTGATGCTGCCGGTGCTCTACGCCTTTCTGAAAAACCTTTTTGGCAAGACGGCGGTGGCCTTCTGCGGCACGGCCCTCTTCGCCTTTGACTTCATGCACCTGACTCAGACCCGCATTGCCACCATTGACACCTACGGCGTCTTTTTCATCCTGCTGATGTACTACTTTATGTACCGCTACCTGACCCTTCCGGCAGGGACCCCCTTCCGGAAGGGAGCACCCTGGCTGCTGCTGTCCGGCCTCTTCTGGGGCATCGGCGCAGCCTGCAAGTGGACGGTGATCTACGGCGGGGTGGGCCTTGCGCTGCTCTACTTCATCGGGCTGTGGTTCAAGCTCCGGGACTGGCCCCGCACCGAGGACGGTACGGGCCGCGCCGTTCCCCTGGGCCCCTGGCTGGCGGCGACGCTGGCCTTCTCAGTGCTCTGCTTCGTGATCATCCCGGTGTGTATCTACACCCTGTCCTACTGGCCCTACGCCTCGGCCGCCGGGGACACCAGCCTTTCCAATCTGGTGAAGGAGATGTGGAACAACCAGGTCTATATGCTCACCTACCACCAGGGCGTTCACGATCCCCATCCCTATGAGTCCCGCTGGTACCAGTGGGTGGTGGACGCGCGGCCCATCCTGTACTATCTGGACTACGAGGTGGGCGAGGGCATGAAGTCCGCCTTCGGCGCTTTCTCCAATCCGGTGGTATGCTGGGGCGGGTTGCTTGCCATCCTGTCAGTGGCGGTCCAGTTTTTCCGCCGCCGCTGCGGCAAGGCACTCTTCATTCTCATCGCCTATTTCTCCCAGCTGGCCCCCTGGTTCGCCATCGGTCGCACCACCTTTGAGTATCACTACTTCCCCTCCATCCTCTTCCTGTGCTTTGCCCTGGCCTATGTGTTCAACGACCTCTTCGAGATGGGTCCGCCCCGGGCCCGGCGGCAGGTCTACGCCCTGACCGGCTGCGCTGCGGTCCTGTACGCCGCCTTCTATCCCGTGCTCACCGGCCTGGCGGTGCCCCGGTGGTACACCACCAACCTACTCCAGTGGCTCCCCTCCTGGCCCTTCTGATCTTGACCTCTTTTGAACTTTCTTGATTACAGGAGCAGCATCATGTATTACACCGATTATCACACCCACACCATCCTCTCCCCCGACGGCCACGCTCCCCTGGAGGACATGGCCGCCACCGCCGTGGAGGCCGGACTGTCCGAGCTGTGCGTCACCGACCACTACGACCGCATCCTGGAGCACGGCGGCTTCGCCCCCGACTATGACTGGGGCCCCGCGCTGGAGCAGTTCCGCGCCGCCCGGGCCCGGTTCGAGGGCAGGCTCGTCCTCCGTCTGGGCGTGGAGTACGGCAGCGCCCCCTTTGACCCGGATTACGCCCGTCGGATGCTCTCCCTGCCCGAGCTGGACTTCGTCATCGGCTCCCTTCACAACATGAGCCCCCAGCGGGGCGGCGAGGACTTTTACTTCCTCACCTACGACCGGCCCGAGACCTGCTATGCCGCCCTGGACGACTACTTCGCCTCCATGGAGCGCCTGGCGGAGCTGCCCGAGACCTTCGACGTGCTGGGCCATGTGATCTACCCCCTGCGCTATATGCCCGAGACCATCTCTCTGGAGCGGTATATGGAGCAGATCGACGCCATTCTCAAGCGCGTGGCCGAGAGCGGCCGGGGCATGGAGGTCAACACTTACTGCGGCAAGACTATTGCCCCCTGGGCCCCCATCCTGGAGCGGTTCCGCGCCCACGGCGGCGAGCTAATCACCATCGGCTCCGACGCCCACTTCCCCGGGCGGGTGGGCCTGGGCGTCCCGGCGGCCTGCGACCTGCTGAAGGTCTGCGGCTTCCGGTATGTAGCCGTCTATGAAAAACACCGTCCCAAACTGATGGCGCTGTAAGGCGCCCCCACTCCCGTCCACTTTCATTTCTATTGTTTTTGGAGGTATTGCAATGAAGATCTCTCTGGGCTGTGACCACGGCGGATTCGCCATGAAGGAGCACATCAAGACCTGGCTGGAGGGCCACGGCTATCAGGTGGAGGATTGCGGCTGCTATTCCACCGACAGCGTGGACTACCCCATCTACGGCAAGGCCGCCGCCGAGGCGGTGGCCTCCGGCGCGTGCCAGCGGGGCATCGTGGTGTGCACCACCGGCATCGGCATCTCCATCTCGGCCAACAAGGTCAAGGGCATCCGCTGCGCGCTGTGCCATGAGCCCCTCTCCGCCGAGATGACCCGCCGCCACAACGACGCCAACATGCTGGCCATCGGCGGCGGCATGATCGGCCCCAACATGGCCGACCGGATCGTGGAGGCCTTCCTCACCACCGAGTTCGAGGGCGGCCGTCACCAGCGCCGTGTGGACCTGATCTCCGATATCGAGGGCTGAGCCCGGCGCCCCCTGTAATCAAAAGACCTCCTGCCCGCGGGCAGGAGGTCTTTTCGTGTTTTTACGGGGCCGTCATCTGCCCCGGTGCTTTTCCTTCCGTTTCTGCTGCCGGAGCGCAAAGCGCCGCTGCGCTTCCGCTTCCCGCCGCTCCCGGGTGAGTATCTTCCGCTCAGTCTTGTTCTGCTCCTGCTGGAGCTTCAGCGCCTGCTGCGCCTTTGTCCCGACGCCCTTTTCCTCCGTGGCCTTTCGGATCTGCTTCTGCAGCCGTTTGGGATTGATCTTCCGCTGGACGCTCCCGGCCCCTTCCATGGCCGGGCTGAGTACGAGTCGGTCGTAATTTTTCAGAAAAAACGCGTATACTTCATAGTCCCTGGGCTCCGCGCCGAAGGTGATTTTGCAGACCTCATACCTTCCGCCGGATTCCCGCTCATAGAGCGCGATCCAGAAGGGCTCCTCAAAGAGAACGGATAGACGGGAACAGGAATCCAACATGGCAATTTCCTCCTTAAAACGCTGGACAAAGGCAAGGAACGGACAACCTAAGGAGGCAGGTTACTGATACCTTCCGGTACTCCCGGACTACCAACCGGGATGTGTTTTTATCCTTGCCGTGCTTCTTCTCTTACAGGACTCCGATCTCTGTTTCACCCCGCTTCCGGCTCAGCCGCCCAGGGTCAGACCGTCCCCATCCCGGGCCAGGCCGTCCTTTTCCAGCATCTGCTCCAGGACCTGCACGTCGGTGGTGATGTCCATGGCGGTGCCCTCGAAGAGCTTGTCAAGCTGCTTCTCGAAGCCCTCCACCACCTTGTCCATCATACCCTCGATGCGCTCCTTGGCGGCGGTGATGTTTTTCCCCTCTACCCCCTGCTCCTCCATCTGGGCGTAGGAGTTGAGGATTTTCAGCGTAGTGGGGAGATAATAGTTGAGAAAGCTGCGGAGCTGTCCGCCCTTCTCCGGGTTCTTTTTCTGATAGGCAAAGATCTTGCGGGTGATCTCCTCGATCCGGTCGATCTTGCGGCTCATCTCCGCGTCCTCGATGGCATCGTTCACCGCACGGATCTGGGCCAGGATGCGGTCATCCTCCGACCGCTCCTCCTGCCTGGTGCCCTCCGGCTCGGGCCGGACCGGCTCCCGGATCCCCTCGCCGCTCAGGTGCAGGCGGCCGGTGCTCATATCCAGATATCCGGTGGGCAGGATGCCCTCGTCCAGCATCTCCTGCAGGTCGTCGCAGGCGGTGTGGACCGGCACCGGCATGGCCTGGGCCAGGGTCTCCACCGCGATGGACTCCTGTGTGCCGATGAGGGCCAGGTACTTGCGGAAGCGCCGGGCTTTTTTGCCCCGGGCCAGGCCGGCCAGCAGCAGCACCACGCCCGCGCCGCAGAAGCCCAGAGGGAAGAAGATATCCTCCAGATAATAAAGGGGATTTCCGCCCCAGCTCAGCGACTGGATCGCGCTGAAAACACCGCTGGCCGCCCCCATGCCAAAAATAGCGGCCATGATGCTGCCGCCGATGACCATGCCCCGGCCCCGGCTGCGTTTGAGCTGCTCCTTGACCACCGGGCGGCGGCGGACCGTCTTTCCGGTCTCCGGACGCACCGCCGTTCCCTGGGTACCGGGACGGACCGGCTCCCGCCGCCTGACGGTACGCACTCCCTGGGTCCCCGGCTCCCGCGCCGCCGTCTGGACGCGGGGCGCGTCCCCGCTCCTCTCCTGCCGGTCCCCCTCGGTCAGCTTGCGGAAGAGCAGGAACAGGCCCACCGGCCAGAACACGCTCAGCGCCACGATCACCAGGATCCAGGAGAGGATCTCATTGTTCTGCTTTTCGTCAGGTCCACGATCATAGCCAGCCATAGCCGGGAACCTCCCTGTCTTGATATCGGTACCATTCTAACACGGCACCTTTAAAGATTCGATGGAGTTTCTCTTTAAATTTCTTTAAGAATCCCCATCCGCCGCTCCCGGCATGCCCGGTGCGGTATAATTCCCATTTTAAGTTATCATACATCAAAGTGCACAGAATGTAAAGCAAACTCCCCCCGGTATGTAACCGATCTGTAATTGCTTTTTCACGCGAATCCCCCTATAATGGAGGACGTATCCGTTACCCTATCTGAGCATTGGAGTTGATCTGTATGGAACGACAAGAGGGCAAGCGCACCCTGCCGCCCAAGAGCGGCAAGCGCGGCAAACAGGGCAAGCAGGCCCTGATCGTGATCGTCCTCATTCTGGTCCTGCTGGCCGCGGCCTATGCTGTGCTCTGCGTCTATGTGGCCCGCAGCGAGAAGCTGCTCCCCAACACCTCTGCCGCCGGGATCGACCTGAGCGGCCTGACCCGTCAGGAGGCCATGGATAAGCTGGAGCGGGAGATGAGCGGCCGCTATGCCGCCCTCTCGGTCTCCTTTACCTGCGGCGGCACGGAATTCAACGTGCCCGGCAGCGAGCTCTCCGCCGACCTGTCCGGCGCCGTGGCCGCCGCCTGGGACGCCGGCAGCGGCGGTCTCCTCACCGGCGGCATCCGTTACCTGTCCGCCCTGCTGGGCGGCGTGGACGTGGAGGTCCCCCTGACCTTCCCCCAGGAGCCCTCCGCCATTGCCCAGGCCGAGAGCCACATTACCAACGCCATGGTGGAGACCAGCTGGACTGTGGACGCCGATGCCGTGACCCTGACCAAGGGCGTCACCGGCCAGGCCATCGACACCAGCACCCTGGAGGAAGAGCTTCTGGAACGGTTCCAGCACCTGCTCAGCAACGATGAGCCTGCCTCCTACGCCCCCATCGAAGTTCCCGTCATCACCGAAGCGCCCCCTGAGCCCGATTTTGACGCCATTCACCGGCAGGTCTATACCGAAGCCGCCGACGCCTATCTGGACAAGGAATCCAAAGAGATCATCCCCTCGGTCACCGGCGTCAGCTTTGATATCGCCGCCGCCCGCGCCATGCTGGAGCGGACCGAGGAGGGCGGCATCTGCCAGGTGCCCCTGGACAAGACCGAGCCAAACATCACCACCGCCAAGCTGGAAGCCAATCTCTTCAAGGACGTCCTGGGCTCCTCCACCACCGAGTGCGCCGGCCCCAAGGCCCGCTGGTACAATATCAACCTGGCCGCCGGCCGGGTCAACGGCACCATCCTTCTCCCGGGTGAGACCTTCTCCTACAATGCCCTCTGCGGCCCCTACGACACCTCTGCCGGATATCAGAAGGCGGGCGCCTATGTGGGCGGCAAGAGCGTGGACACCACCGCCGGCGGCATCTGCCAGCTCTCCTCCACCATCTACTGGACCACGCTGAAGGCCAATCTGGAGATCGTGGAGCGCAACCAGCACCGCTACAACAGCGGCTACATGCCCGTGGTGGGCACCGACGCCACCGTGTACGGCAACTCTCTGGACTTCCGCTTCAAAAACAACACCGAGTACCCCATCAAGATCTCCTGCTATCAGGACAGCGGCCACAAGCTCCACGTGACCATCCACGGCACCGACACCACCGGCATTCACGGCGAGCCCTACAGCGTGACGCTGGGCACCGTCCCCTTCAAGAATACTTACAAGCCGGACGCCTCCAAGGTGCCGGTGGGCGGCGCTCCGGTCCGCGACCCTGACTATGCCCGCTACAACGGCATCACAGTGGAGGTCTATCAGAAGCTGGTGGACAAAAACGGAAAGACCGTCAGCACCACCAAGCTGTATAAAAACACCTACCGGTCCTCCGACGCGGTGTACTATTATAACCCCGCCGACGCGGCCCGCCTGGGCATCAACCCCTCCACCGGGCTGATGACCGAAACTCCGGTGGAACCCACGCCCACCCCCGCCCCCAGCACGACCCCCACGCCCTCTCAGCCTCCCGTTGTCACGCCCACACCCAGCGCTCCGGTGACCGAGCCGCCGGCTGTTACGCCCACGCCTGATCCGGCTCCCACGCCCGCCCCCACTCCTGCGCCGGACCCGGTCCCCGCTCCCACCGTCGACCAGCCTATCCTGCCGCCTGAGGCGGTAGAGAACGCCTGATCCCCATGAGATTCAAACACGCGGGCCCGGAGATACCGGGCCCGCGTACTTTTCCCTTCCTGTCCGCCCATGCCATACCAAGGAGGTCATCCCATGTTTCAGGGCTTTTCCGACGCCACCGTCGATTTTATGTGGGGCATCCGCTTCAACAATGAGCGTGCCTGGTTCGAGGCCCACAAGGCCGAATATCTGGAGCACTTCTATAACCCGATGAAGGAGCTGGCCCGGGAGGTATACGACCGCTTCCAGGCCGAGCATCAGGTTCCCGGACTGTGCTGCAAGGTCTCCCGCATCTACCGGGACGCCCGGCGCCTCCACGGCCGGGGCCCCTATAAGGACCACCTCTGGTGGTCCATGGAGCGCCCCACCGACGAGCCCTTTTCCACGCGTCCGGTGTTCTGGTTCGAGCTGGAGCCTGAGGGTTGGTCCTACGGCCTGGGCTATTACTCGGCCACCCCTCTCACCATGGCCAAGTTCCGCGCCCGCCTGGACCGGGACCCCGGGACCTTTGAGGCCCTGGCCCGCAGTCTCCGGCGGCAGGACACCTTCCGGCTCACCGGTGAGGACTACAAGCGCCCCAAGGGTGACATCTCCGGCCTGCTGGCCCCCTGGTACAACAAGCGGCGCTTCAGTTTGGAGTGCGATCATGAGATCGATCCTCTTCTCAACTCCCACGATCTGGTGGACACCCTGCTGGACGGATACCGCTTCCTGCTTCCCTTCTTCCAGTACCTCTCCACACTGGAGAGCGACCCTGATCCCCGCGATTGACCGAAAGGCCGCGGCTTCTCAAGAAGCCGCGGCCTTTTTTGTCAAAAAATACGTGATTGATTTTTCTCCGGCTGTCACATACTAACCGCACTCAGTATAGAAAGGAAGCGTGGCGCATGGGGCGTTTGGGAAGGACAGGGAGACTGCGGGCCCGGTGGACCTGCCTGTTTCTGGCGGCAGTGCTGCTCACCGCTCAGGGACTGCTCTGTGCTTCCCTGACCCGGGCCGTCCCAGCCGACTCCTCCCTGCCGGGTCAGGTGGAGGTCTCCCCCGCTCCCACGCCCGCCCCTACGGCGGACGGCGGGCTCATCGCCCTCACCTTTGACGACGGCCCCCGCCGCTCCACCACCACTGCCCTGCTGGACGGTCTGGCTCAGCGGGGGGCCAGGGCCACCTTTTTCCTCATTGGCAGGCAGCTGGCCAACAACGCCGACCTGGTCCAGCGCATGGACCGGGAGGGGCACCAGATCGGCATCCATACCTACGACCACACCAAGCTCACCGGGCTCAACGACGCCGACTTTGCCGCCCAGGTGGACAAAACCCGCAGCGCCATCCAGTCCATTCTCGGACACAACGGCTTTCTCCTCCGGCCACCCTACGGCATGACCGACCCTGCCGTGGAGCGCCGGGCCGGCTGTCCCATCATCCTCTGGTCCATCGACCCGGAGGACTGGGATGACAAAAATACCGCCCGGGTGGTGGAGCATGTGGTCTCCCGGGCCAGGGACGGAGATATCATCCTCCTCCATGATATCTACCCCTCCTCCGTGGAGGCCGCACTGCAGATCGTGGACAAGCTCCATGAGAGGGGCTTCTATTTCGTCACGGTCAGCGAGCTTTTCGCCGCCCGGCACCTCCCGCTGGAGGACGGCCATATCTACCGCAATGCCTATCCCTGAAGCACAATGCGCCCCCGGAGGCTGAGCCTCCGGGGGCGCTGCTGATTACACTTCCATGATGACGGGCAGGATCATGGGATTGCGCTTGGTCTTTTTGTAGAGGAAGTTGGACAGGTCGTTCTTCATCTCGGTCTTGATGGCGGCCCAGTCAGTGCAGTGGTCCCGCTGGCAGTTCTCCAGCGCGTTCACCGCCACCCGCCGCAGCTCCTCTATCAGCCCCTCAGACTCCTTCACATAGACGAAGCCCCGGGTGATGATGTCGGGCCCGGAGACCACCGAGCCGTCCTCGCCGGACATGGAGACCACAGCCACGATCATGCCGTCCTCGGCCAGATGCTTGCGGTCCCGCAGGACCACGCTGCCCACATCGCCCACGCCATAGCCGTCCACGAACACCTTGCCCGCGGGCACAGTGCCGTTGATCTTGGCGGAGTTGGGGGTGAACTCGATGACCTTGCCGATATCGCTGATGATGATGCGGCGGGGGGCCATGCCCATATCCCGGGCCAGCTTGGCGTGGGTCTTGAGCATGCGCTGCTCGCCGTGGACGGGAATGAAGAACTTGGGCTTGACCAAGGCGTGGATGATCTTCAGCTCCTCCTGACAGGCGTGGCCCGACACGTGGAGCTCTCCCAGGCGCTCGTTGACCACCTCGGCATCCTTGCGGTAGAGCTCGTTGATGACGCTGCCCACCGCGTTCTCGTTGCCGGGGATGGCGCTGGCCGAGATGATGACCCGGTCGCCGGCGCGGATATCCACCTGCTTGTGGGTGGAGAAAGCCATGCGGGTCAGGGCCGACATGGTCTCGCCCTGGCTGCCGGTGGTGATGATGCAGACCTTGTTGTCAGGCAGGCTCTTGATGTGGTTGATGTCCACCAGCACTCCGTCGGGGATGCTCATATAGCCCAGCTCCACCGACACCTTCATGGCGTTTTCCATGCTCCGCCCGGTGACGGCCACCTTGCGGCCGTACTTGGCGGCCACCGAGATGACCTGCTGGATGCGGTCCACATTCGAGGCGAAGGTGGTGACGATGATGCGGCTCTCGCAGCCCCGGAACAGGGCGTCGAAGGAGGCGCCCACGCACCGCTCACTCTTGGTATAGCCGGGACGCTCCACATTGGTGGAGTCGCACAGCAGGGCCAGCACGCCCTTTTTACCCAGCTCGCCCAGGCGGGCCAGATCGGTCATGCCCCCCTGGATGGGGGTGGTGTCGATCTTGAAGTCGCCGGTGTGGACCACCGTGCCCACCGGCGTCTTGATGGCGAAGGCCACCGCGTCGGCAATGGAGTGGTTCACATGGATAAACTCCACGCTGAACCGCCCGGCCTTGACCACCTCGCCCGCCTCGCAGGTGATGAGCTTGGTCTTGTCCATCAGCCGGTGCTCCTCCAGCTTGAGCTGCACCAGGCCGGCGGTCATGCGGGTGGCGTAGATGGGGGCGTTGATGCTGCGCAGCAGATAGGGGATGGAGCCGATGTGGTCCTCGTGTCCGTGGGTGAGGAAGATGCCCCGGATCTTGTCCTGATTCTTGATCAGGTAGGTGAAATCCGGGATGACCACGTCGATGCCGTACATATCGTTGTCCGGGAAGCCCATGCCCACGTCCACTACGATGATGTCTCCGCCGTACTCATAGACGGTCATGTTCTTGCCGATCTCATTGAGTCCGCCCAGAGAGATGATTTTCAGTTTTTCTGCCATGGAAAAATAGAACACTCCTTTTTTCGTTCAGCCCTGAATCCAATGTCAGGGGATGGTTTGGGGTATGTATGGACACAGCGTTTGGGACGCAGAAAGCCAGGGGCGAATATCCCGCTCTTTCCGGCCCTGCCTCGCCGGAAAAAGGAAGACCTTTCCGTCCGTCCTCTTCTCATCATTCAGGCTGTGTCCTGCCTTATACAAAGCGCGGTACGCGCATAAAGCCAAAGCGGCTGTACGCCATAGGCATACGCTCGATACTATAGTATACCATGCTTTGCATGAAAAGTATACTTAATTTTTCTTTCTCCCCCCGCCGTTTCTCCTGAAAGTTTTTGCTTTTCTCCCCTCTTTCCCTGTGGTACAATAGCTTCACTTAAGGAGGTCTTGCCGCTATGGAATCCATCCGGCCCGGGCGCTACCGCCATTTCAAGGGCAACGAATACCAGGTGCTGGGCACCGCCCGCCATTCCGAGACCGAGGAGCTGCTGGTGGTCTACCGTCCCCTGTACGGGGAGGGCGGGCTCTGGGTGCGTCCCCTGGCCATGTGGAACGAGCATGTGGAGCGCCCAGGCTATTCCGGCCCCCGCTTCACCTATATCGGGGAGGACACGCAATGAACATTCAGATTTTTGGCAAATCCAAGTGTTTTGATACCAAAAAGGCCCAGCGGTACTTCAAGGAGCGGCGCGTCAAATTCCAGTCGGTGGACCTGCTCAAATACGGCATCAGCAAGGGCGAACTGACCAGCGTGAAGAATGCGGTGGGGCTGGAGGCTCTCATTGACACCGGCAATCCCGACGCTGCTCTGGTCACCTATCTGGCCTACGACGCCGACAAGCTGGAAAAGCTGCTGGACGACCCAAGGCTGCTCCGCACCCCCATCGTCCGCAACGGACGCCAGGCCACCGTGGGCTACTGCCCCGACGTGTGGAAGACCTGGGAATGACCAAAGGAGGGGATCATCATCCGTCCTTCCATCACAGCTATCCGCCTTCTCTCCGGTGAGGAGCGCGAGGCCCTCCGGCGGCTGGAGGAGACCTGCCGCCGTGCCGAGCCCATGGGGCTGTCCTGCCCCGACTCGGATGTGCTCAGCGCCCATCCGGGCATGCCCCTCTTTTTTCTGGCCCGGGAGGATGGGGAATTGACAGGGGCCCTCGCTCTGTTTGACCCGGAGCCCCATGAGATCGAGGTCACCGCCCTTGTCCGGCCCGACCGCCGGCGGCAGGGGCTCTTCACCGCCCTGTGGAAGTGTGCGCGGCAGGCTGCCGCCCCTTTCCGGCCGGAACGGGCCCTTTTCTGTGTGGATCCGGCCTGCCCCAGCGGAGAGGCTGTCCGCCGCCGCTTTCCCCTGTCGCTTGACCACAGCGAGTCCACCCTGGTCTATGACCGGAGCACCGTCCTTCCTGCCGTGGAAAGCGGCCTTATCCTCCGCCCCGCCGGTGAAGCCGATTTTCCCGCCCTGACGGAGATCGCTGCCGCCGCCTTCAGAGACTCGCCGGAGGAGGCCGCCCACATCCTCGCCTCCTTCCGTGAGGACGTCCACTCCGCCGTATTCGCCGCCTGCCTGGAAGGGGCACCCGTGGGCCAGATCGTCCTGCGCCAGCAGGAGGACGCCCTCTATCTCTGCTCCCTCTGCATCCGTCCCGACCGGCAGGGCCGGGGGCTGGGCCGGGACATGCTGACCCTGTCCCTGAACGAGGTCCTGGGCCGCTGGGGCGGCCTCATCCGCCTGGACGTGGACCTGGAGAATGCCGCCGCCCTGGGGCTGTACACCGGCCTTGGCTTCCGGGAGGAGCGGCGCTGCGACTATTACGCCCTTCCCCTGTAAGAGTCGCCGCTCCGGTTCTTTCCGCTCCCCCGACGGAATAGGCTTTATACTGGCTTTTGCAAAACAACTGAATGGTTTTATCGGGAGGCGCCGCCATGCACGCTCTGATCTGTTCCCCTGCCTGTTCCCTCTTTCTCCACCCCCAGCCCGGAAGCGAGCGGGCCGACGAGGTGCTCTCCGGCGACACGGTGGAGCTGCTGGAGCAGCCCTGCCCCGGCTGGTACCGGGTCCGCACCTCCTACCGCTACGAGGGCTATCTCCGGGACGGCCCCGCCCTGTGCTCCGATCCCGCCGCCGTCCGGGACTGGAATGCCCGCCCCCTGGCGGTGGTGGGCCAGGCTTTCTGCGATGTGCTCTCCGGCCCCCGGGTGGGGGCGGCGCTGGTGGAGACCCTTCCCCGGGGGGCGCTGGTCCTGCCCCTGGGAGAGGACCTGGAGGGCTGGCGGCCTGTGGGGCTGTGCGGCGGCCGGCAGGGCTATGTGAAGTCGGGTCATCTGATCCCCCGGTATACCGCCCCCGTCTCCTCCTGCGAGACCGCTTTCCGCGCCGCGGTGGCCGCCGCCGCCCGCAGCTACCTGGGCGCCCAGTACCGCTGGGGCGGCCGCACCCCTCTGGGCATCGACTGCTCGGGTCTGGCTTTCATGGCCTACCGGCTCAACGGCGTCACCATCTACCGGGACGCCAGGATGGAGCCCGGCTTTCCCGTCCATCCCATCCCCCTCTCCCGGATGGACACGGGGGACCTGATCTTCTTCCCCGGCCATGTGGCCGTTTCCCTTGGCGGAGGGCGCTACATCCACTCCACCGCCCGGGCCGGCAGCGACGGCGTGGTGATCAACAGCCTGAACCCGGAGCATTCGGACTACCGGGAGGACCTGGCCCGCTCCATCACCGCCGTGGGCAGTATTTTCTGAAGGCGTTTTCTTCTCAATTGGTCTATTCCCACAAAATCCAGCATCCCCCTCTTTTCATCTCAGAGGATATCACGTATAATGGTTTTGATATTTTGACCCTTTTTGCCCCGGCAGCGGGCCGGTCCCAATACAAAGGAGGTCTTTCATGAACATCCTCATCATCGGCGGCGTGGCTGCCGGCACCAAGACCGCGGCCAAGCTCAAGCGCATCGACCGTAGCCTCAACGTCACCATCCTCACCAAAGACCGGGACATCTCCTACGCCGGCTGCGGCCTGCCCTACTACGTAGGCGGCCTGATCGGGACCCGGGAGGAGCTCATCGTCAACACCCCGGAGAAGTTCTCCGCCCTCACCGGCGTGGAGGTGCTGACCCGGCGGGAGGCCGTGGTCCTGGACAGCACCGGCAAGACCGTCACCGCCAAAAATCTAGACACCGGCGCCGAGGAGCGCTATGCCTATGACGCCTGCGTCATCGCCACCGGCGCCTCTCCCATCGTGCCCCCCCTGCCCGGCATGGACCTGACCGGCGTATTCAAGCTCCGCACCCCCGACGACGCCATCGGCCTGCGGGCGTACATCGAGAACAACAAGCCCCGCCGGGCCGTGGTGGTGGGCGGCGGCTTCATCGGCCTGGAGGCCGCTGAGAACCTGAAGGCCCAGGGCCTTTCGGTCACCGTGGTGGACATGGCCCCCCAGGTCATGCCCAACATCTTCGACCGGGAGATGGCCGGCTTCGTCAAGGCCCACCTGCAGAAAAACGGCATCCGGGTCCTCACCTCCACCCCGCTGGAGTCCATCCTGGGCAGCGGCCGTGTGGACGCCGTAAAGACCGGCGGCGGCACCCTCTCCGCCGACGTGGTGGTACTCTCCATCGGCATCCGGCCCAACACCGCCTTCCTCCAGGACAGCGGCATCGAGCTCTTCAAGGGCACCGTGGTGGTGGATGACCAGATGCGCACCAGTCTGCCCGACGTATATGCCGCCGGTGACTGCGCCATGGTCAAAAACCGCGTCACCGGCGCCGGCCAGTGGTCGGCCATGGGCTCCTCCGCCAACTATGAGGGCCGCACCCTGGCCCAGGTGCTGGGAGGGGACGGCTCCGCCCGCTATCCCGGCGTGCTGGGCACCGGCGTGGTCAAGCTGCCCGGTCTCAACTGCGGCCGCACCGGACTCACCGAGGAGGCCGCCCGGGCCGCCGGCTACGATGTGGAGACCGTGCTGGCCGTCACTGACGACAAGGCCCACTACTATCCCGACTCCGGCGAGTTCATCACCAAGCTCATCGCCGACCGGGCCAGCCACAAGCTGCTGGGCATACAGGTCCTGGGCGGCGGCGCGGTGGACAAGATGGTGGACATCGCCGTCACCGGCATCTCCATGGGCGCCCGGCTGGAGGATTTCTCCAACCTGGACTACGCCTACGCGCCCCCCTTCTCCACCGCCATCCACCCCTTCGTGCAGGCGGTCTATGTGCTGCTCAACAAGCTCTCCGGCGAATATGAGACCTTCACCCCCGCCCAGTTCGCCGCCGGCGAGGCCGCCGGTTATACCATCGTGGACACCGGCGTCCAGCCCGTGGTCCCCGGCGCGCTGCGCCTGGAGCTCACAGAGGTCAACGGCCCTGTGGAGGGTCTGGACAAGGACGCCAAGCTGCTGCTGGTGTGCAACCGGGGCAAGCGGGCCTATTTCCTGCAGAACCGCCTGAAATACTACGGCTACACCAACACCCGGGTACTGGAGGGCGGCGTCACCTTCAACCAGGTGAAGGCCCCCGGCGTGACTGCCTCCGTCACTCCCGAGCAGATCACCGCCGTGAAGGCCCTGGGCTTCCTCTTCGACAAGCGCAGCGCCGACAAGTTCAACGGCCGCATCATCACCCGCAACGGCAAGATCACCGCCGAGGAGCAGATGGCCATTGCCGAGGCCGCCCAGCGCTTCGGCTCCGGCGAGGTCACCATGACCTCCCGTCTGACCCTGGAAATCCAGGGCGTGCCCTATGAGAACATCGAGCCCATGCGGGAGTTCCTGGCCCAGGCCGGACTGGAGACCGGCGGCACCGGCTCCCAGGTCCGCCCGGTGGTCTCCTGCAAGGGTACCACCTGCCAGTACGGCCTGATCGACACCTTCGACCTCTCCCAGGAGATCCACGAGCGCTTCTACGAGGGCTATCACGGCATCAAGCTGCCCCACAAGTTCAAGATCGCCGTGGGCGGCTGCCCCAATAACTGCGTCAAGCCCGATCTGAACGACCTGGGCGTGGTGGGCCAGCGGGTCCCCCAGGTAGACCTGGACAAATGCCGCGGCTGCAAGCTCTGCCAGGTGGAGAAGGCCTGTCCCATCCATGTGGCTTCCCTGCAGGACGGCAAGCTGGTCATCGACCCCGACCAGTGCAACCACTGCGGCCGCTGCGTGGGCAAGTGCCCCTTCCACGCTGTGGAGGGCTATACCAACGGCTACCGCATCTTCATCGGTGGACGCTGGGGCAAGAAGGTGGCCCAGGGTCTCCCCCTCAGCCCCGTGTTTACCAGCCGTGAGGAGGTCCTCTCCGTCATCGAGAAGGCCATCCTCCTCTTCCGGGAGCAGGGCATCACCGGCGAGCGCTTTGCCGACACCGTGGCCCGTCTGGGCCTGGAGAATGTGGAGCGGCAGCTCCTCAGCGACGAGCTCCTTGCCCGCAAGGATGAGAACCTGAAAGCCCAGAAGCACCTGAAGGGCGGCGCCACCTGCTGATCCTCCTGTATACATGACAGATCCCGCCGCTCCCATGGGAGCGGCGGGATCTTGCTGTTATTTTTCCTGCCGGTAGGCGGCCACCCACTGGGCCGCGATGATCCGGTCCTCCGCCACCGTCAGCTCCAGCAGGCTGTCCCCGGCAGAGCCGGGCACAGGCCGGCTCTCAAAGTAAAACTGTTCGTAAGAGCGGTCCTCCGGCCAGATCCCGTTAGCGGGCAGGTTGATGGGGCCCAGCTCCACCTCCCTGTCAATGGGGAGGGTCCAGGGTCCCTGTTCCATCGCCCGCCAGGTCATGGTCTCCCGAGAGGCCGACAGGGGCTGAAAGGTGAAGGTACGGGCCTGGGCGTCGTAGCTTCCCTCCTTGGCATGGACCACCCCGGACCACTTCTCCTGATCCGCGCCGTCCGACGTCCCGGCCGCCTGTTCCGGCTCTGTCCAGGTCTCCTGCACGGCCTCCAGAGAGATGACACCGCGCGCCTTCCCGTCGGACACGGTGATGGTACACCGCGCTTCCTCCGCCAGCGCCCGGGCCAGGCTCTCTTCACGGACGGCATTGTTCCCCGACTCAAAGCGGACCTCCCAGGTCCCGCTCTCCCCATCCGGCGCCATAAGAAAGCCCTGGATGTTCTTGAAGCCCGTCAGCCGCCGCAGCGCCTCGCTGGGCTCCAGCTCCCAGCTCAGCCCCGCAAGGGCTGTCTCATCCGCACAGGCCACCGGGAGGGTATAGGTCACATTGTGGATGGCGGTCCCGCCACTCCAAAAGGCGTTCTCCTCCACCGTCACCCGAAGTTCCCCGATCTCCAGCCCTTCCGGGAGCGTGGTCTTCTCCCCGCAGCTCACCAGACTCCCGGCCAGCAGGGCCGCGCACACCGCCGCCGCCAGGGCCAGGCGCCCGGGCCGCCGGGGCGTGCCGTCCATCAGACTGACAAAGCGCCGTTTCAGGTCCCGCCGGCCGCCGGAGAACCGGGAGGTCAATGCCGCTGCAGAAGCATGCCCGCCCACCGCCGTGCGCAGCAGGGCGGCGCCGTAACGGCGGCGGTAGTCCGCCCCCTGCCCCCGCAGGATCTGGGCGTCGCAGGCCAGCTCCGCCTCCCGGCCGGCCGCCCGGCGGAAGAGCCACACCGCCGGGTTGAACCAGTGGAGGGCGTTGGCCGCTGTCAGGAGCAGCTGATACCACAGGTCCCGCCGCACAAAGTGGGTATACTCGTGGAGAAGGGCGAATTCCCGCTCCTCCCCCTCCAGCCCCTGGGGCAGCACGATGACCGGAGCGCGAAAGCCCATCAGAAGAGGGCTTTCCGCCAGAGGACACTCCCATACCGGCAGTCCGCCGTATTCTCCCGCCTTTCGGCTCCACCGGCGGACCGTCCGCCGAAAACGGAGGTAGTCCGCCCCCTGCCACAGCAGGAAGCCGGACGCCCCCGCCGCCCACAGTACAAAGACCGCACCGTCAGCCGGGATAAGAGCCGAACCGGAGACGCTCCCAAGCACCGTGGGACCGCCCTCTTCTGCCTCGCCGGCCGCCGGTCCCGTCGGAAGGGGCCGGACGGCAGAAACATCCGCCGGTTCCGGGGACACGGTGATACGGTATTCTGCCGCCGGAGCGGCCAGGCGCACCGGCGCCCCCGGCAGGCTGATGTTCAGGGGGATGACCAGCCGTACCGCCACCGCCAACCAGACCCAGTACCGCCAGGCCGGGGCGAAGCGCCGGTCCAGCACCGGCGTCAGGGCCAGCAGGCCCCCAATGACCGCCGTCATCGCCAGCGACACCTCTGCCAGCCCGGCCAAAAAGGCGTTCATTCCGGCCCGCCCCCCTTCAATATCTCCTCCAGCTCGGCCACATCCCGCTCCGAGATGGCCCGGCTCTCCATCAGCGCCGCCACCAGGCTGGGCAGGGACCCGCCGTGGAGCCGCCGGAGGAAGCTGCGGCTCTCAGCGGCCAGGTACTCGTGCCGCTCCACCAGAGGGCGGTACCGGTTACTGCGGCCCGCCTTCTCCCGCGCCACGAACCCCCGCTCCTCCAGCCGGGACAGGAGCTTGAGCAGCGTGGCCATGTGCCAGCCCCGGCCAGACAGCTCCTCCATCAGCGCCCCGGAGGACACGGGATACTCCTTCTGCTTCCAGAGCGCCTGCATCACCTCCAGCTCGGCGTCAGGCAGGTGGGGATATCCCTCCATATTCCGTCCCTCCTTCCATTAGACATTTGTCTTTCCATATTTATTTTACAATTGTCTAATACTGTTGTCAAGTGCCTGTGTAAAACTCCCTTTTCCCCTGAGTGTTGACGAAATCATTTTTAAAGGCAAAACAGGCCATAAAAAAGGGGGGGGGGGGCGGCCCGCGGCGCCCCCCCCGCGGGTGGCATATCGCGGTCCGGTGCGTGCGGATTTT
>NZ_JBQHUB010000015.1:0-69693 GCF_052065415.1 Pseudoflavonifractor sp. HCP28S3_F10
CACCGGACTTCATGAAGCCCCCCCCGCACCCAGGCCGGCGGCACGCCCCTGGCCGCGGCCCCCACAGCCCAACAAACCCCACCCCCCCCGCCCCCCCCCCCCCCCCCCCCCCCCCCCCCCCCACCCGCATCCGGGACAACGTGGGCATCCCTATCGAGCTGGCCCTGGCCGCCGTGGACCAGAGGCTGCGGGACGAGGGCATCCGGGACCAGGTATCGGTGGTCATCGGCGGCTCGGTCCGCTCCTCCTCCGACCTGGTGAAGGCCATCGCCCTGGGGGCCGACGCGGTGTACATCGCCACCGCCGCCCTGCTGGCCCTGGGCTGTCACCTGTGCCGCACCTGCCACACCGGAAAGTGCAACTGGGGCATCGCTACCCAGCGGCCCGACCTGGTCCGCCGCCTGAATCCGGACATGGGCTGCCAGCGGCTCATCAATCTGGTCACCGCCTGGGACCATGAGCTCAAGGAGATGATGGGCGGCATGGGCATCAATTCCATCGAGGCCCTGCGGGGCAACCGGCTCATGCTGCGGGGCATCGGCCTCAACCAGAAGGAGCTGGATATCCTGGGCGTCAAGTATGCCGGCGAATAAGGAGGCCCGCCATGAAACGCGTCTATGTGAATGAAAAGTGGTGTCTGGGCTGCCACCTGTGCGAATACTACTGTGCCTTTGCAAACTCCGGCAAATCCAGCATGGTCAAGGCCCTGAAGGACCACAGGATCGCGCCCCGTATCCGCATTGAGGAGCGGAACAATATCTCCTTCGCCGTCTCCTGCCGCCACTGTGAAGATCCCATCTGCGTCAAAAGCTGCATCTCCGGCGCCCTGTCCATGGTGGACGGCGCGGTGTTCATCGACTCGGACAAGTGCGTGGGCTGCTACACCTGTATCCTCACCTGTCCCTACGGCGCCCTGACCCACAGCGAGCATGGGGCGGTGCAGAAGTGTGAGCTCTGCCAGAAAAACGAATTCGGCGTGCCCATGTGTGTGCAGGGCTGTCCCAACAAAGCCATCGTCTACGAGGAGAGGTGAAGGGTATGAAGTATGTCATCATCGGCAACGGCACCGCCGCCGTGGGCTGTGTGGAGGGCATCCGCGCCGTGGACCGGAGCGGGCCCATCACCATCGTCTCGGCGGAGCCTTACCCAGCCTATGGCCGGCCCCTCATCTCCTACCTGCTGGAAGGAAAGACCACCGAGGAGAAGATGCTCCGCTACCGCCCGGAGGACTGGTATGAGCGCAGCGGCGTCACCCCTCTGCTGGGGCGGCGGGCCGTCTCGGTGGACGCCGGGGCCGGACAGGTGGTGCTGGAGGACGGCGGGCGGCTGGACTATGACAGGCTGTGCCTTGCAACCGGCTCCCGCCCCTTCGTGCCCCCCATGGAGGGACTGGAGACCGTGGAGCGAAAGACCAGCTTCATGACCCTGGATGACGCCAAAAATCTTGCCGCCATGCTGGGGGATGGAAAGGACAAACGGGTCCTCATCATCGGCGCCGGCCTCATCGGCCTCAAATGCGCCGAGGGCATCCTGGAGCGGTGCGCTTCCATTGACATTGTGGATCTGGCAGAGCGCATCCTGCCCAACGTGATGCTGCCCGAGCCGGCAGCCATCATCCAGCGGCATATTGAGTCAAAAGGCGTGCGCTTCCACCTGTCCGACTCGGTGGCCTCCTTCGCCCCCGACGCCGCCACCCTGAAGAGCGGGAAGGTCCTCCCCTTCGACGTGCTGGTGGTGGCGGTGGGCGTGCGGCCCAATACCGAGCTGGCCGCCGCCGCGGGCTGCCGGACGGACCGGGGGATCAAGGTGGATGAGCACGGCGCCACCACGGTGCCCGATATCTACGCCGCCGGCGACTGCGCCGTCTCCCACGACATTTCCGCCGGCACCGACCGTATCCTGGCCATTCTGCCCAACGCCTACTTTCAGGGCGAGACCGCCGGGCGGAGTATGGCGGGGGGAGAGGCATCCTTTACCAAGGCCATCCCCATGAACGCCTCCGGCTTCATGGGACTGCATATGCTCACCGCCGGCAGCTACGACGGCGAGCAGTACCTGACCCGGGAGGACGGCAGCTACAAGCTGCTGGTCACCGCCGATGACCGCCTGAAGGGCTTCATCCTCCTGGGAGAGGTGGACCGGGGCGGCATCTACACCTCCCTCATCCGGGAGCAGACCCCCCTGTCCTCCATCGATTTCGAGCTGATCCGGGAGAAGCCGCAGCTCATGGCCTTCTCCCGTTCCGAGCGGGCCAAAAAGTTGGGAGGCGTTAAGACATGGTGATCCAGGCCAACAGCACATACTATCAGCAGCTCAACGAGCAGATCCGCGCCTGCCCCGACCAGGAGGTGGTGGTGGAGCGGATCTTCGGCCAGCGCTATCTGGCCTGCGGCTCCTCCGGGCGGTATTTCCGCCTGCGGGGTACCCCGGGCAACGGCCTGGGCCAGTATCTCAACGGCTCTGACGTGGAGGTGTTCGGCAACTGCCAGGAGGCGGTGGGCGACACCATGAACGACGGCACCATCGTGGTCCACGGCAGCTGCGGGGACGCCTGCGGCTACGCCATGCGGGGCGGCTCCATCTTTATCGAGGGAAATGTGGGCTACCGGGCCGGCATCCACATGAAATCCTATCTGGACAAATCCCCTCTGCTGGTGATAGGGGGCCGGGCCGGCTCCTTCCTGGGGGAGTACCAGGCGGGGGGTACCATCGCCGTTTTGGGCCTGGAGGAGAGCGATGAGCCCATCGTGGGCAATTTCTGCGGCATGGGCATGTACGGCGGGAAGATTTTCCTCCGGGGCGGCCGTATCCCCGCCCTGCCTCAGCGCCTGGTGGTCCGCACGGCGGAAGCGGCCGATCTGGCCGAGCTGGAGAGCGCCCTGCGGCGGTTCTGCGGTCATTTCGGCCGGGACCTGGAGCAAGTAATGGATGCTCCCTTCCAGGTCATTACCCCTGACAGCGCCAACCCCTACAAGCAGCTCTATATTGCCAATTGATCCATAGCCGCCGGCGGAGAGGAGAGCTCCGCCGGCGGCTGCCGTGGTTTGATCTATTTGTGAGGAGGAATCGCGTATGACCAAATTCATTTTCGTGACCGGAGGCGTGGTGTCCGGTCTGGGCAAGGGGATCACCGCCGCCTCCCTGGGCCGCCTGCTCAAGCAGCGGGGCCTGCGGGTGAAGGTCCAGAAGCTGGACCCCTATCTCAACGTGGACCCGGGCACCATGAGCCCCTACCAGCACGGGGAGGTGTTCGTTACCGACGACGGCGCCGAGACCGACCTGGACCTGGGCCACTACGAGCGGTTCATTGACGAGAACCTGACCTTCAACTCCTCGGTGTCCTCGGGCAAGGTGTACTGGAACGTGCTCAACCGGGAGCGGGCGGGGGACTATCTGGGGGGCACGGTGCAGATCATCCCCCATATCACAGGTGAGATCAAGCGCAACATTTACTCCCTGGAGGGGCCGGAGACCGACGTGGCCATCGTGGAGATCGGCGGTACCGTGGGCGATATCGAGAGCCAGCCCTTCCTGGAGTCCATCCGCCAGGTGGCTGCCGAGCGGGGCCGCCAGAACGTGATGTTCATCCACGTTTCCCTCATCGTGTCCATCCCCGGCTCCGGCGAGCTCAAGAGTAAGCCCACCCAGCACTCGGCCAAGGAGCTGCTGAGCCTGGGCATCCAGCCCGACGTGATTATGTGCCGCTGTGACTCCCCCATCCCCGACGAGATCCTGGAGAAGATCTCCCTGTTCTGCAACATCCCCCGGGAGTGCGCCATCCCCAACTTGACCGCCGATATCCTCTACGACGTGCCCCTGATGCTGGAGCGGGAGGGGCTGGCCGACGTGGTGGTGCGGCGGCTGGGGCTCATCTGCCATATGCCCGACCTGACCGAGTGGGCCACCATGGTCCACAAGGCCAAGCACCCCAAGGGCACGGTGAGGATCGCCCTGGTGGGCAAGTACGTCTCCCTCCATGACGCCTACCTCAGCGTGGTGGAGGCCCTGACCCACGGCGGCATCGAGAACGAGGTGAAGGTGGACATCCAGTGGGTGGACTCGGAGACCGTCACCGATGACAACGCCGCCGCCATCCTCAGCGGAGCAGACGGCGTGCTGGTGCCCGGCGGCTTCGGCGACCGGGGCATCGAGGGAAAAATCTCCGCCATCCGGTACGCCCGGGAAAACAGGGTGCCCTTCCTGGGCATCTGCCTGGGGATGCAGATGGCGGTGGTGGAGTATGCCCGCCATGTGTGCGGCTGGGCCGACGCCCACTCCAGCGAGCTGAGCCAGACCACCGCCCACCCGGTCATCGACTTAATGCCTGACCAGCGGGGGATCACCGCCAAGGGAGGTACCATGCGTCTGGGCTCCTATCCCTGCCGGGTGGTGAGCCACGACAGCTTTACCTACCGGGCCTACGGCGCCGACGAGATCGCCGAGCGCCACCGCCACCGCTACGAGTTCAACAACGACTACCGGGAGGCCCTTACCGAGGCGGGGCTGGTGCTGGCCGGGCTCTCCCCCGACGAGCGGCTGGTGGAGATCGTGGAGCTGCCCGGCCACCCCTGGTTCGTGGGCGTCCAGTTCCATCCGGAACTGAAATCCCGGCCCAACAAGGCCCATCCCCTGTTCCGGGACTTCATCGGCGCGGCGAAAGCCCAACGGAATTAGATTTGAAATGGAAAAAGACCGGCTGTACAGCCGGTCTTTTTCCACATTTCTACCCTCCCATGTGGAAGAGTTCCCGCACCGGCACGCCCTGGGCCAGCAGGGCGGCCAGGTAGAGCACTGTGCCAAAGGCCAGGCAGGCCAGGGCTGCGGCCGCGCCGTCCGCACCCGCGTCCAGCAGCACCCGGAAGAGCAGATTCACCACCAGCCCCATGAGCAGGGAGGCCAGGACCGGGGCGGTGCACCACTGGAAGAGCCGGGGGCGCATCCTGGCGCGGCGGGCCACCTGCCGCCAGTTGAGGACCGCGCCCAAAGCCGAGCTGGCCACAAATCCGGCCACATAGCCCCGCAGCCCCACGCCGGGCAGCCCCATGAGGAACCAGGTGCACCAGAGCTGGACCGCACCGCACACAATGGCGTTCCAGGCGGCGGCGCGCTGTCTGCCCATGCCGTTGAGCACCCCGGAGAGCACGCTCTGGTAACAGGAGAGAAGGACCCCCACCGAGAGGGGGACGATAAAGTCCCCCGCCGTCTCCTCCCGAAAGAGAAAGCGGCCGATGGTGGGGCCCAGCACGGTCAGCAGGGCCATGGAGGGCATGATGAGCACCGAGGTGGCCAGCATGGCCCTGTGGATATGGCCGCGGATGGCGTCCCCACGGCCCAGGGCGGAGAGCTGGGCCAGCCGGGGCACCAGCATCAGGCCCATGGCGCCGATGAAGGCGGTGGGCATGCAGAGCATGGGTACTGTCATGCCGCACAGTACGCCAAAGGCGCTCATGGCCTGGGATACGTCGGCCCCGGAGGCCACCAGCCGCTGGGGGATGAGCACCGCGTTGGCCGAGCCCATCAGGTTGCCCAGCAGGGAGGTGAGCCCAATGGGGACGGCGATGGAGAAAATGCGGCGGTTCAGGCCGGGCGGGGCGGCGCGGCGGGGCAGACCGGCGGTATGGCGGCGGTAGAGAATGGTCAGGGTCACCGCGGAAAAGACCTCGCAGATCACCATGCCGGTCACGATGAGGCCCACGGTGCGCTCCGGGTTCTGGGGGAGAAAAAAGACCAGCAGGCCCAGCACCGCGCCGGTGCGGATGAACTGCTCGCACAGCTCCACCGCCGCCGGGGGGCGCACCAGCCCGGCGCCGTAGAAGAAGTGCTTGTGCAGATTTTCGATTCCGGTGAGCAGGATGCAGGGCAGCAGGAGCAGCAGGCCCAGCTGGGTCCTGGCGTCCCCCAGAAGGCGAACCGAGATGGGGTCGTACCACACCGCCACCACCGCCGCCGCCAGCGCGAACAGGATGAGAAAGGCGGCCAGGCACCGGCGGAGCACCGGGAGCATGGCCTCCGCCCCGCCCCGGGCGTGATATTCGGAGGAGAGGGTGGATACCGCCACCGTCAGCCCCACGGCGGTGACCGACATGAGCACCGAGTACACCGGCATGATGAGCTGATAGAGCCCCATGATCTCGGCTCCCACCAGCCGGGAGAGAAAGATGCGGTAGACAAATCCAACTACCTGTGCCACCAGGCTGGTACCGGTGAGCAGCATGGTGCCATAGAGCATGGAAGAACGGCTGAGCTTCACAATGGCTTCCCCCCTTCTTACAGACTATATTCCGGAAGGGACGGGGGCATGAGCAAAGGGGAAAAAAGTTTGACAAACCGGCGGGAAACAGGTATCATTTGATTTAACACTATGAAGTGAAAAAGACCCGCGCGGGAAGGAGCATATTCCAGCATGATCGCCACGATTATCAATGTCATTCTGGTCCTGATGGGCAGCGCCGTCGGACTGATCTTCAAAAACCGCATCAGCGCCCGGTTTTCCGGTATGCTGACCAGCGCCCTGGGCCTGTGTGTGCTGGGCATCGGCATCTCCAGCATGATCGCCACAGAGGACAGCCTGTGCGTCATCCTCTGCATGGTGGCGGGCACCCTGCTGGGGGAGGCGCTGCACATCGAGGACCGGCTGGAGGGGATCGGCGATGTGCTGCGCCGTAAGCTCATCCGGGGCGAGGGGAGCAGCAGCCGCTTTGTGGAGGGGTTTGTCAGCGCCACCGTCCTCTTCTGTGTGGGGGCCATGGCCATCAACGGCTCTCTGGACGCGGGACTGCGGCAGGATTACTCCATCCTCATCTCCAAGGGTGTCATCGACGGCTTTACCTCCATCACCTTTGCCGCGGCCATGGGTGTGGGAGTGGCCTTCAGTGCGGTGCCTCTCTTTCTCTACCAGGGGGGACTAACCCTGCTGGCCCAGTTTGTGGGGAGCTATCTCAGCGAGGCGGTGGTGGTGGAGATGAGCGCCGTGGGCGGCACCATCATTGTGGGCATCGCTTTGAACATGCTGGGCCTGCCCAAGGAAAAGATCCGGGTGGGGAACATGCTGCCCGCCATCTTCCTGCCGGTGCTCTACATCCCCCTGACCGGCCTGCTGTAAGGCGGGAACGGCGGCAGAATACGAACGCAGCAGAACAGAACCGACCCCCGGGTGCACAGCGGCGCCCGGGGGACGGTTTTTCACTTATTGGGGCCCTTCCTCCGGCCCGGCCAGGAATCCCTTGCGGGCAAGCTCGGCCTCGATGAGGTCCAGCATCTCCTCCGAGTCGGCCCGGATGGTGTGGCAGTGGTAGCCGGAGGTCAGGTTCTTCAGGGGCGAGGCCCGGCCCCTGCGGATGTCGGAGACAAAGTCCTGTACCTGCTTCCGGGAGCTGACGTCCAGGTCGGCCCGCAGCTCGCCGTACACGGTGTGGACCACAAACACATCCAGCACCGTGCCGCCGAAGTCCACCACGGTATTGAGCTCCTCGGCGATATCCTCGTCGCTGTGGAGCACCCGGACCACCCGGGTGGCGCCGGAGGAGGTCTGGCAGAGATAGCCCCGGTTGGTGGACAGGATATCGTGGCCTTCGGCCCGCAGCAGGGCCACGTCCTGGACGATGACCTGACGGCTCACGCCGAAATCCCGGGCCAGCGCCGCGCCTGAAAGGGGCGTAGAGCTGTGCCGCATCCGGGAGAGAAGTTCCTGTCTGCGCTGTGTGCCGGTGAGCATGGACATACCGCCTTCCTTTCCCCGGGACCGTGCCGCCGGGGATCATGGATAACGATAGTATACTCCAAAACCGCCGTCTTTTCCAGCGCTTTTCCGCAGCGGGGACCCGGTCATAGCCCCCAGTGCTCGGGCAGGTCGTAGCCGTAGAGATAGGGGTCGCTCATTTCCAGCTCCCAGCTCCCGTCCTCCTGCTGTACCGGGGTGTAGGAGCCGTCCAGCCACATGGCCTCCCGGCCGTATTCGTCGGTGAACCAGACCGCCAAAGTCACCTGGTCTCCCTCCGCCATGGGGAAGGAGAGATGGTCAAAGTGGAAGAATTGGGCGTCCTCAAGGTTCCCGTGCCAGGAGTCGGGCTGGCCGCAGGACTCACCCCACTGGACCAGATCCCGGTTGAGGAAAATGCCCATCCGCAGCTCCCGGATGGAGGCGGGACCGAACCGGCCCGTGCTGCCGGGGTCGAGATCCACATAGGAATAGACGTCGTCCCGGGTAAAGACACCCGACTCGTCCAGTTTCTCCCAGAAGAATACCTCATGGGAGGCGAGATGCAGAAACTGGGGCATGGAATCGCTCCACAGCCCGGAATACTGGTCCAGCAGCTGGGTCTCCCGCACGCCGTCGTGCTCAAAGACGATGTACAGACTCATGGAGTCGGTGAGGGCCACTTCGGCCTCACCGGCGAAGGTCTGGCCCGACGGGCTGTAGGGCCCGAAAGTGAAGCGGGAAACGCCGTTATCCACCTCGAACCAGGCGGTCATTCCCTCCTGAAAGGTCCTGGGCACCGCCCGGAAGGAGAAGGTGACCATGTTGCCGGCCGGGTCGGTGGATCTGATCTCGGTGCCGTAGTCGACGGTCAGGTCGTTCTGGGCCTTGAGGATCTCCTCCACCCTGCTTGAGATGCCGCCGATCTGGGCGCTGACATTGGACTGGATGCCGCCCACCGTGTTCTGCAGGTCCATATACCGCTGGTCCAGCCGGCTGAGCTGGCGGGAGAGGGACCAGAGGGCAGCTGCTATACACAGGACGCCCAGGGCCACGCACACCTTGACCAGCCTGCGCCGCCCGGGGGAGAGCGCGGGAGCGGGCCCGGGCCCGGGCAGGGCGGAGAGATAACGGTCCACGATCTCCTGCACCATGGCCAGCTGCTCCTCGCTGAGCTCGGCGCCGGCTGCGGCGGGGGCGCTCTCCTCCTCCACGCCCAGCAGCCACCCCACCGGAACAGAAAAGAGGCGGCTCATGGCGATGAGCTTTTCGATCTCGGGAAAGGTGGCGTCCGATTCCCATTTATAGATAGCCTGCCGGGAGACCCCCAGGGCGCTGCCCAGCGCCTCCTGGGACAGGCCCTGCTCCTTTCGCTTCTGGGCAATGCGCTGGCCAAGGGTCATAGATGCTTCCTCCTTTTTTAAGGAGAATATATCAGAAATACGGGCTGAAAGCCACCAACCGGGGGTAAGATTCTGTCAACCAGCGGTTAGCAGGTGGGCGGCGCGGACATTTCCCGGCCTGTATGGGCACAGGATCGCACCCGGGCCTTTGCCGCGAAAAAACCCGGCCTGAGGGTATTCAGGCCGGGCTTTTCTTCGGATAGCAAGGGACAAGACGGTGTGTCGCTTTCCCAGTCCATGGATTCGGCGTTCCTCGCAGTCAAAAGACCGCAGAGCCCATAAAAGGGTCACATATGATGGAAATGGCCTTACTGACAGGCCTGCTTCCGCAGGGGTACTTATACTCCACCGGTCTTGCCGCCATCAGTATACCATACCGGGCGGCCCAGTTCAACCTTCCTCCGGCTTATTTTTGATCCGCGGCTCAAAGCCCATTTCCTCCATCTCCAGCCGGAATTTCTTGGGCAGGGTGATCTGATTTATCCTGCCGTTCTTCCACATCCTGTTGTTCTCATAAACGGTATATACACTGTATCTGTCCTGCACAGCATCCGGCAGCGCCGAGACGATGTACTTGATCGGCAGTTTGACGTCCCGTTCCAGTGCAAGCTCCATCGAGCTGCCGCTGCCGCGCCAGCAGTCGAAAAATCCGGCCCGGCCCCTCCGGTCCAGCACCACATAGCCGTTCCACCGGCCGGTGCGCCGGCCCCACTGCACCGCGGCATGGATCAGCATGGCCTGCTCCAATGTCATCTCCACCAGGAAGCAAAGCTGGTTCTCACAGGACATCTCGTTCCAGACCTCATTGGCGGCGCCCTTTATATACCCCTGCAGCCCGTTCCCCGGGGCTGTGATCCGGTGCAGCGCGTCGGCCAGCTCTCGCTTGGTGTGCCCCTGCTGCTTTGTCAGCCAGACGATGCTGGCCTCGTCGTATAACCGGTAGCCCACGCCATAAATAAAACCGTCATAACCGGGCGCGAGGGTATTCATACTGTAATCCCAGCCGGAGTCGCCGGTATCGACCAGGATATCGCAGCGGCAGCGCTGGCACAGATACTCATGGACCGGCGGGCAGACCCTGACCAGTCCGGCCAGTTCCTCCGGCGGAAGCTCCGGCTCCTCCAGCTGCCCGGCCAGCGCCTCCAGCTCCTGCCGGGACAGCTGCTCCATCAGGGCGTCAAAGTTCCGCTTGGGCTGAGCGCTGTAGTTTGCGCCGTCAAAAAAGATCTGTTCCAGCTCCGACTGCTCCAATTCCCGGAATGGCCGGCAGATGCGGAACGTTCCGTCGGGATCCCGGAGATATCCCAGGCGCTCCAGCTTGGAGGCGATCCGTTCCCTGCACCACGCATCCATGGTTTTTCCCTCTCCCAAAGACTATTTTTTACAGAATAACACGCTTTGCACTGTTTTGCAACACAGCTGGGGACCGCCCGCGGGGAGGGGCCGCCGGCAGCCCTGGGGAACAGCGGTAAAAAAGCAGCGGCACATGTGCCGCTGCTTTTTTGTCGCTGTTATGGAGCGGGATCCTCGGAACTCTCACCGGATCCGGGGGATCCCTCCGGCGCCGCTTCCGGCTCCTCTGCCGGAGGCTCCGGGGCTTCGATCTTCTGGGAGATCATGTGAATGTTTTTGGCGGGAGCCTCGATGGAGCTGTCCCGGCTGGCGCCGAAGTTGTCGGCCAGGGCGGGGTCCCGGCCCTCCAGGATGGCCATCATCTCCTCGCCGGTGATGGTCTCCTTCTGGAGCAGGTACTCCACCACCTTGTCCATATCCTCCCGGTTGTCCCGGATGATCTGGACGGCCTTGTCGTAGGAGGAGCGGATGAGCTCCATCACCGCCCGGTCGATGCCGGCGGCGGTGTCCTGGGCGCAGTCGATGCCGTAGCCGCCGTCCAGGTACTGGCTGCGGCGGGAGGCCAGGGCCATCATACCAAACTCGTCGCTCATGCCGTAGAGGGCCACCATGTTCCGGGCCAGCGCGGTGGCCTGCTGGATGTCCTGGGCGGCGCCGTTGGTCATGGTGTTGAGCACCACCTCTTCAGCGGCGCGGCCGCCCATGTAGGTGGCGATCTCGGAGAGCAGCTCGTCCCTGGTCTGGAGGTTCTTGTCCTCCTCGGGCAGGTGGAGGGTGTAGCCCAGGGCGCCCTGGGTGTGGGGCACGATGGTGATCTTCTGCACGGGGGTGGTGTTCTTCATCTTGAAGGCCACCATGGCGTGGCCCACCTCATGATAGGCCACCAGCTTCTTCTCAAACTCGGAGAGGACGGAGTTCTTCTTCTCCGCACCGGCGATGACCAGCTCGAAGGCGGCCAGCAGGTCGTTCTGGTTCACGGCCCGGCGGCCCAGACGCACGGCCCGGAGGGCGGCCTCGTTCACCAGGTTGGCAAGGTCGGCGCCCACGGCGCCGGCGGTGGCCAGGGCGATCTTGTTCAGGTCCACGTCCTCCGCCAGGCGGATGTTGCGGGTGTGGACCTGGAGGGTGGCCAGGCGGCCGGCCAGGTTGGGCCGGTCCACCGTGATGCGCCGGTCGAAGCGGCCGGGCCGCAGCAGGGCCTGATCCAGCACCTCGGGCCGGTTGGTGGCCGCCAGCAGGATGACGCCCTTGGTGGGGTCAAAGCCGTCCATCTCGGCCAGCAGCTGGTTCAGGGTCTGCTCCCGCTCGTCGTTGCCGCCCATGCGGTTGTCACGGGACTTGCCGATGGTGTCGATCTCGTCGATAAACACGATGCAGGGGGCCATCTTGTTGGCCTCCTTAAAGAGGTCGCGGACACGGCTGGCGCCCACGCCCACGAACATCTCCACAAAGTCGGAGCCCGAGATGGAGAAGAAGGGCACGTTGGCCTCGCCGGCCACGGCCTTGGCCAGCAGGGTCTTGCCGGTGCCGGGAGGGCCCACCAGCAGCGCGCCCTTGGGCAGCTTGGCGCCGATCTCGGTGTACTTCTGCGGGTTGTGGAGGAAGTCGATGATCTCCTCCAGGCTCTCCTTGGCCTCATCCTGTCCGGCCACGTCCCGGAAGGTGACGCCGGTCTTCTTCTCCACGTAGACCTTGGCGTTGGATTTGCCCACACCGCCCAGGCCGCCGCCGCCCATCTTGCCGGCCATGCTCCGGAAGAGGAAGGAGAAGAGGACCACCATGATAAGCATGGGCAGGAGGTAGGACACCAGGAAGGCCACCACGGGGGAGAGCTCAGGCTCATAGGGCGTGCCGAAGCGGACATTGTGCTCCTTCAGCAGCTGGGTGAGCTCCTCATCCCGCAGGCTGGCGCTGGTGAGCGGGGCGCAGTAGTAGCTGCGGGCCTTGGAAAGGCGGGTGTCGAGGGGCTCGCTGTCCGCGTTCTGCCCGGTGATGTCAAAAAGCTGGGAGTCCCCCTCCGGTGCGGGGGTGGGGACGGGGACCGCGTCGGGATCGATACCGACCTTGGCTACGTCCTCCTTCAGGTAGATGGTGAACTTGCCGCTGGTCATGGTGACCGAGTAGACCTTGTCCTCCTCCACCATGCGGATGAATTCGCTGTAATAGATCTCGGTGGAGTTGGCCGAACTGGCCATGGAGGTAAAGTAATTGATGAGAATGGTGACCACAAGGGCCCACAGGATGATGGACACGATGCCCATCACGTTGCGCTTGTTGTTAGAGCCGTTTCCGCTCGGTTTGTTGGGCTTCAAACGGGTGCCCTCCTTAAATATCATCTGAATGCCTGCCCCGAAGAGAAGGCGATTGACTTATTTATAACACAATATACCGCGAAATACAAGAAAGGGGGGCAGCGCAACCTGTAAACTTTCTGTGAAAGGGCGGAAGAGATCGGATCTATTCCCGCCGGATGGTTTACTTTTCCGAAATATCTGATATACTGAAAACAATTATACCCAAAAGCTGAAAAACAGACTTCACCGTCTGAGACAGCAAACGGGTAAAAAAGAAAGAAGAAAGAATACAGGAAAGGAACGAGAAACATGGCAATTAAAGTAGGCATCAACGGATTCGGCCGCATCGGCCGGGTGGCCCTGCGGGTAATGACCGAGCGGGGGTGCAGCAGCTATCAGATCTGCGGCATCAACCTGCGCAACGCGGACCTGGACTATATGGTCTATCAGGTGAAGTACGACTCGGTGTTCCGCACCTTTCAGGGCGTGGTGGAGCATGACGACCGCCACCTGATCATCAACGGCAAGAAGATCCGGGTATACAGCGAGAACGAGGCCGGGCGCATCCCCTGGGATGACTGCGGCGCGGAGTACATCATCGAGTCCACCGGCGCCTTCAACACCACCGAGAAGGCCTCGGCCCACCTGGCCAACGGCGCGCGGAAGGTGGTCCTCTCCGCCCCGGCCAAGGACAGCTGTACCCCCACCTTCGTCATGGGCGTGAACCACAAGCTGTATACCCCGGATATGAATGTGGTCTCCAATGCCTCCTGTACCACCAACTGCCTGGCCCCCATGACCAAGGTCATCAACGACACCTTCGGCATCGAGCAGGCCCTCATGTCCACCATCCACGCCGCCACCGCCAAGCAGAAGGCGGTGGACGCCCGGGCCGGCCGGGACTGGCGCACCGGCCGCAGCGTGCTGGGCAACATCATCCCCTCCACCACCGGCGCGGCCAAGGCCGTGGGCCAGGTCATCCCCGAGCTCAAGGGCAAGATGACCGGCATGAGCTTCCGGGTGCCCACCAACGACGTGTCTGTGGTGGACCTGACCGCCCGGCTCATCCACCGCGCCAGCTACCACGACGTCTGTGTGGCCATGCGCAACGCCGCCCAGAACAGCATGAAGGGCATCATCACCTGCATCGAGGACGACGTGGTCTCCTCCGACCTGACCGGCTTTACCCAGACCTGCATTTTTGACGAGAACGCCGGCATCATGCTGGACGACAATTTCGTCAAGCTCATCGCCTGGTACGACAACGAGTGGGGCTATACCAACAAGCTGCTGGACCTCATCGCCCACATGTACGCGGTGGATCACGCCAACGCTTAAAGCGAAAAAATGCGCGCCCGGAGGGTTTCCCCTCCGGGCGCTGTCTCATGTGATAGGAGCGTTTCAGACGTTTTCCCTGATGGGCAGGGAAGGAACCGTCTATGTCCAGTCTCCCCGCCGTACCAGCAGGACGGCGGGCCACAGGAGCCCCGCCGCCAGCAGTACACCCGAGAGCGGGAACAGGATGCCGGAGGCGGATACCGGCGAGATGGCCCCGGCGATGAGCGTACCGGCCAGAAGAATGGCGCCGCTCAGGCCCAGAAAGCAGGAAAGGACCAGGGAGATCACCAGCTTTTGATCTGACTTGTCCATTTCTACCCCTCCTGTTGCGCGGGGGACGCCGGAGGTCCCGCCGCTGTGATGACGGTATTTGTCCAAAAACAGTATACCACAGATAGAAAGCGTTTTGTATTGCCATATGCACCGGATTTTTCAATCTTCTTCTGGAGAGAGGGGGCTTTCCCGCAAGTTTCTCTTTTTCCGTCGGGCGGGATGTGGTACAATAGCTTCACTTGGCGAGCCGCTGCGTCAGCAGTGGGGAGCCTAGTAAAACTTGTGCCTGTGGTATACTGAACTATAAATCCGAACAGACGAGGAGCAGCCAGCCATGAGAGAGAACAAGACGGGAAAGCGCCGGGACGAGGCCCCGGAGGCCCTGGCCGACGGGATCATCGAGGGGCGCAACGCAGTCATCGAGGCCCTGCGGGCGGGCACCGCCATTGATAAGATTTATATTGCCAGGGGGGAGACCGACGCTGCCCTGGGTCACATTGCGTCCACCGCCCGGGGCAGGGGCGTGGTGGTGGTGGAGGCCGACCGCCGCAAGCTGGACAATATGAGCCGCACCCACGCCCATCAGGGGGTCATTGCCCTGGCGGCGGTGCGGGAGTACGCCAGTGTGGAGGACATTCTCAGCGCCGCCCGGGAAAAGGGGGAGCCCCCTCTCATCGTGGTGTGCGACGAGCTCAGCGACCCCCACAACCTGGGGGCCGTCATCCGCACCGCCGAGTGCGCCGGCGCCCACGGGGTCATCATCCCCAAGCGCCGCTCCGCCGGCCTCACCGCCGTCGTGGCCAAGACCTCGGCCGGCGCGGTGAGCCACGTGCCCGTGGCCCGGGTGCCCAACCTGCCCGCCCTGCTCAAGGAGCTCAAGGACGAGGGGGTCTGGATCTTCGGCACCGCCGCCGATGGGGACAGGCTGCTCTATGACGCCGACCTGAAGGGCCCCGCCGCCATCGTCATCGGCAGCGAGGGGGACGGCATGGGCCGCCTGGTGGCGGAAAACTGCGACTTCAAGGTCCGCATCCCCATGAAGGGAAAGCTCAATTCCCTCAACGCCAGCGCTGCTGCAGCCATCCTGCTCTATGAGGCGGTGCGCCAGCGCCTGGGATAAAGCGGGCAATACCTTTTGTTTTTCAGGAGAACGTTATGTCCAGGGACAGAGACGATAAACTGAATCAGGACGGTGACCGGCTGGAATTCACTCTGGAGGAGATCCTGGCCGAGTACGGCGTGGAGGAGCGCAAGGAGAGCGGCGAGCCCATCCCCATCCCCCTCCAGCCCCGGGAGGACGGAGGGGAGGACGGTCCCGATCTGATCCCGGTGCCCGACCGGCCCAAACGGAAGCCGGGGAAGCTGCTGACCTTTCCCGGACGCGGAGCGGCCCCGGAAGCGGCTCCGGAGGAGGGACCCGCGCCCGAAGCGGAGGAGGATCCGGACGGCAGCTGCCTAGAAGAACCGGACGGACCGGAGGAGCCGGACGAGCCTGAACCGGCGGAGCCTCCCCGCCGCCCGGCGGAGAAGGTGATCTCCTTCCCCGGCGAGGAGCCGGAGGAGGGAAACCCCATTGCCGCGGGCCTGCGGCGGCTGAAGGAAAAGGCGGACCGTTACGCCGACCACATGTTTGAGGAGGAGAACGCCGGCGAGTCCATCGAGGAACGCCGGGCGGAGAAGTATATCCCCGGTGTGGACGAGGAGGAGCCCCCGGAGGAACGTCCGCCCCGCCGCCGGCGCCGCCAGCCTCCGCCCGCCCCGGACCTGCCGCCGCTGGAGCTCTTCCGCCGGTACGGCAAGGGACTGGGCGTATTGCGGCTGCGGACGGTGCTGGCCTTTCTGCTCTGCCTGCCCCTGCTCTACCTGACCCTGGCCCCCGGTATGGGGGTGGCCCTGCCGGGAAGGCTGGCAGGGGAGGCGGCCCTGCAGCTCTTTGTGCAGGCGGGGCTTCTGGGGGCGGTTATGCTGCTGGGGATCGACGTGATCGGGCGGGGGCTTTTGGGATTGTTTACCCTGCGGGCGGGGATGGAGAGCCTGACGGCCCTCTCCTGTGCTCTGGCGCTGGCCGACGCTGTGACCCTGGCCCTGGCGGACGGAGGAAACGGCAGGCAGCCCTACTGCGCGGTGGCGGCCCTGGCCCTGGCCTTCGGCCTGTGGGGCAGCGCCATGAAGCGGGAGGGCCTGCGTCTGGCCTGCCGCACGGCGGCCTCCGCGTCGGAGCCCTATCTGATCACCCTGGATGAGAACAAATGGAACGGGCGGGACGCCTATGCCAAGTGGTCAGGGGAGCCCATCGGCTTCGGCCGGCAGATCCAGGCCGCCGATGGAGCTGAGCGGATCTTCCATGTGGCGGCCCCGCTGATCCTGCTCGCCTGTCTGCTCTTCTCCCTGCTCTCGTCGGTGGGGCAGCAGCGGCCGGAGGACCTGGTCTGGTGCCTGAGCGCCACGCTGGCGGCGGGGGCGTCCCTGTCCTCGGCGCTGTGCTACGGGCTTCCATGGCGCGCCCTGTCCCGGCGGCTGGCCAGGAGCGGTGCGGCCCTTGCCGGGTGGGACGGTGTCACCGGCACCGGCGGTAGCGCCGGCATCCTGCTCACCGATACCGACCTCTTCCCGCCGGGAACCGTGACACTCAACGGCATCAAGATCTTCGGTGACTTTCCGGTGGAGCAGGTGGTGGGGGTCACTGCCACGCTGATCCGGGATACGGGGTGCGGGCTGGACAAGATCTTCCACGATCTGCTCCGCTCCCAAGGGGCCATCTACCGCCGGACCACGGATTTCTGCTGTTACGAGGGCGGCGGCGTGTCCGCCACAGTCCGGGGTGAGCGGGTACTGGTGGGTTCGGCGGCCTTCATGCACCTGATGGAGGTGGCGCTGCCCCAGGGGCTCAACGTGAAAAACGCGGTGTTCTGCGCCATCGACGGGGAACTGGCGGGCATCTTCGCCCTGAAGTATACCCTCCACGGCACGGTGGAGCCCGCCCTTTACGCCCTGATCCACAACCATATCTCCCCGGTGCTGGCCACCCGGGATTTCAACATCATCCCCGCCATGCTGCGCCAGCGGTTCAAGCTGCCCGCCGACCGGATGGAGTTTCCGGCGGTGGAGCGGCGGGTAGAGCTCTCCGACTCCCGCCAGAGCCACAGCGATATCCTTACCGCCGTGCTCTGCCGGGAGGGCGTGGGCCCCTTCACCGAGGCCACCGTGGGCGGGAAGCGCCTGCGCCTGGCGGTGCGCATCTCGGCGGGGCTCACCTGCCTGGGCTCCTGCGCGGGGGTGCTGCTGGCCTTCTACCTGACCTTTTCGGCGGCTTATGCCTCCCTGAGCCCGGCCAATCTGCTGGTGTTCCTGGCCATGTGGCTGGTGCCCACGGTGCTCATCTCCAACTGGGTGGACCGCTACTAGTCAAAAGAGCGGAATTTACAGCTCATATCAAGCCCCCGCGCCCTCGGGCGCGGGGGCTTTTCTGCGGTGGACGGAGCTGGTAAAGAGGAGCGCAATGTGGTATAATGGTAAAAATGAACAGCCCGAGGAGGAAACTTCCATGAAAAAGAAATGCGCCATGATGATTATGAATCCCCTCTTCGACCCCGCCAGGGACCACGCCCGGCTGGATACCAGCAGGGTGGAAAACCACATTCTTACTGTCCGCACGCCGGAGGAGGCGGTGGCCAAAGCGGTGGAACTGGCAGACGACGGCTTCGGGGTCATCGAGGTATGCGGCGCCTTTGGCGAGGAGCTGGCCCGGGAGATGTACGACGCGGCGGGGCACCGGCTGACGGTGGGCTACGTGGTCTGCCCGCCGGACCAGCTGGAGGCCACCCTCCGCTTCTGGCAGGAGGCGTGAGCGCGGGCCGGAAGAAGACCTCTCCTTTACCCCTCTGATATAAAACAGTCAAACAAAAGGCCGCCCGGCACAGCCGGGCGGCCTTTCTGATGGAATCGTTTTTCTGCTTTACAGCCGGTCCGCGATGACCCGGGCCACCTTGACGCCGGAAGCGCCGGCCTGCGCCAGGCCGCGGGTGACGCCTGCGCCGTCGCCGATGGCGAAGAAGCGGGGGAGGGGGGTCTCCAGCTCGCCGGAGAGGGAGAGCCGGGAGGAGTAGAACTTGACCTCGGCGCCGTAGAGCAGGGTGTCGTAGTTGGCGGTGCCGGGGGCGATCTTGTCCAGCTGATAGATCATCTCGATGATGTCGTCCAGCTGCCGCTTGGGCAGGGCCAGGCTCAGGTCGCCGGGGACGGCGGCGGTGAGGGTGGGCCGGACGAAGGACTTGCTCAGCCGGTGCTCGTTGGTGCGGATGCCGCCCACCAGGTCGCCGAAGCGCTGTACCAGCACGCCGCCGGCCAGCATATTGCTCAGGGAGGCGATGTGCTTGCCGTAGCGGTAGGGCTCGTTGAAGGGCTGGGTGAAGCGGTTGGAGACCAGCAGGGCGAAGTTGGTGTTCCCGCTGCGCAGGGAGGGATCGGAGTAGGAGTGGCCGTTGACGGTGTTGATGCCCTCCACATTCTCGGCCACCACATGGCCATAGGGATTCATGCAGAAGGTGCGCACCTGGTCGCCGTACTGCTTGGTGCGGTAGACCAGCTTGGACTCGTACACCACGTCGGTGATATGCTCAAACACGGTGGCGGGCAGCTCCACCCGCACGCCGATGTCCACCTGGTTATTGATGAGGGGAATGCCCAGGCCCTTGCACTGGTTGGCAAACCACTCCGCGCCCGAACGGCCGGGAGCGGCGATGAGCCAGGTGCAGTCCACCTCGTCCCCTTTGTCGGTAATAAGGCGGTAGCCCTCCTCCCCTCTGGCCTGGATGGTGGTCACCGCAGTGCGGAAGCGGAATTCCACGTGCTGCTTCACAGTTTCATAGATGCTCTGAAGGATCTTCAGATTGTTCTCGGTGCCCAGATGCTTGCACCGGGCCTGGAGCAGATGGAGATCATGCTCCAGAGCCTTTTTCTCCAGAGCTCTGGCCTCCGGCGTGGCGGTGGAGTAGACCTCGGTGGTGGCGCCGTGGCTCACATTGATGGAGTCCACATAGTCGATGAGGTCCATGACCTCCTTGCCGTCCATAAAGTCGGTGAGCCAGCCGCCGAAGGCGGTGGTGAAGTTGAACTTGCCGTCGGAGAAGGCCCCGGCGCCGCCAAAGCCGCACATGGTATCGCAGATCCTGCAATGGATGCACTCCTTCACCTTGCCCGCTACAATGGGACAGCTGCGGGTATAGATGTCGGCGCCCTGATCCAGAGTGACGACCTTGAGGGAGGGGGCGCGGCGCATCAGCTCATAGCCGGCGTAGATGCCGGCCTCGCCGCAGCCGATGATGGCTACATCGTATCTTGTGTTCATGTGCGTTCTTCCCTTTTTCTCAGATTGGGGCCCATAAAACCCCAACCAATTATACCATACCTGTCAATATCGCGGAAGGGTCAGGGCCCCAGGGTGATGCCGGTATAGTACCACTTGAGAATATCCTCATAAGTCCTGCCCGCTTTGGCCAGAGCGTTGGCGCCGTACTGGCTCATGCCCACGCCGTGGCCGTAGCCGGTGACCGAGAAGGTGACGGTATCCCCCTCCGCCGACAGGGTAAAGCTGGTGGAGCGCAGGGCGAAGAGGGTGCGCATCTCCCCGCCGGAGACAGAGATGCCTCCCACGGCAATGGACTCCACCCCGCCCGCCGAATTGTGGACGACGCTGCCAAACCATCCGGAAGGCGCACCCTCCAGCTTTGCGTCCGGGTGGGCGGCCAGAAACTTGACACGGAACTCCTCCGCCGTCACCTGTACGGTGGAGTGGTAGTTGGGGACCTCCTCCCCCTCGGGGCTCTCCACGCCGGTGAGATAGGGCACCGCGTTGCCCCAGACCTCCACTGCGTCCACCGTCCGCCCGGCGGCGGAGGAAAAGAACACCGCGTCGATGAGCTGCCCGTCGTACCGGGCCACCACCCCGTCGGTGTCCGCCACAGCGGCCTTGATCTTGGCGGTATAGACCGGAGCGTCGTCTCCCCAGTTGGCGGCGGCCGCCTCGGGCGTGATGTAGGCCTGGCAGCAGGTGTGGTCGGTACACACGTCGGCGTCGGGGTGGGCGGCGGGAGCATGTCCGATCCTGCGCATGGCATAGGTGCGGGCGGCCACCGCCTGGGCCTTCAGGGCTTCCGGCTCAAAGGAGGCGGGCATCTCGGCGGCCACTACCCGCCAGAGGTAGTCCCCCATGCACATGGTCTCTGCAGTGCCGTCGGGCAGAAGGACCTTGAGTTCTGTCTCTGTATCCAGCGGGCCGGAGGAGACCGGAGAGACCACCGTGCGGTCAATGGGCAGGGTGGCCTGGGGCGTGCCGCCGCCGGGCGGGCCACTGTGGATAAAAAGAAAGGGGAGAAGGAAGAAGAGAAGGAGCAGTATCAGGGCCGTGGCCGCCACTTGTTTCACAGGTAAGACCTCCAGAGTGGTAAATTTGCAAGAAGAAAAGCGAAATGTTTCATGATGCGTGCTTTTGCACAGGAATACAGGGAGAGACATGAAAGAAAACAGACGTGTTTGTGCGCAATTGGCATTGACTGGACATGCTTTAGTGTGATAAAATAACTCCCAATACAACTGATATAAGGAGCGGAGCGCCATGCAGGACAAGCAGGAGGGCACCAGGGCCTTCATTGAGAGCTTATGCGAAGAATACCGGAAGCATAACTATATCGACCCGGAATACTATGAGCGCTGGGGCGTGAAGCGGGGCCTGCGCAACGCCGACGGCACCGGTGTGCTGGCCGGAGTGACCCAGATCGGCAACGTGCTGGGCTACTATGTGCAGGACGGCGAGCGCTATCCCATGGAAGGCAAGCTCATCTACCGGGGCATCAACGTGGAGGAGCTGATCGAGGGCTTCATGAGCGAGGGACGCTTCGGCTTTGAGGAGACGGCCTATCTGCTGATCTTCGGCGCCCTTCCCAATCAGGAGCAGCTCACCGGTTTCAAGCAGGCCCTGGCCGAGAGCCATACTCTGCCCCACATGTTCACCGAGGACATGATCCTCAAGGCCCCCAGCCGGGACGTGATGAACAAGCTGGCCCGTTCGGTGCTGGCCCTCTATTCCTATGATGACAATCCGGACGATCTCTCCCTGCCCAACCAGCTGCGCCAGGCGGTGCAGCTCATCGCCCGGGTGCCCACCATAGTGACCCACGCCTTCGCGGCCAAGCGGCACTACTTTGACGAGGAGAGCCTTTACCTCCACCGGCCCCAGGCCGGGCTGGGCGTGGCTGAGAACTTCCTCTACGCCATGCGGCACGACAACAAATTCACCGATCAGGAGGCTAAGCTGCTGGACCTGTGCATGGTGCTCCACGCGGAGCACGGCGGCGGCAACAACTCGGCCTTTGCCTGCCGTGTGCTCTCCTCCTCCGGCACCGACATCTACTCGGCCGTGGCGGCGGCGGTGGGCTCCCTGAAGGGCCCCCGGCACGGCGGCGCCAACAAGAAGGTCATGGAGATGATGCACCACATCGAGAGCGGCGTCAAAGACTGGAAGGATGACGACGAGGTAAAGGATTATCTGGGCCGCATCCTGAAGAAGGAGGCGGGGGACGGCTCCGGTCTCATCTACGGTATGGGCCACGCCATCTACACCATTTCCGACCCCCGTGCCGCCATCCTCAAGCGCTTTGCCAAAAAGCTGGCGGCCACCAAGGGCATGCTGGAGGAATTCGAGCTGATCGAGTCGGTGGAGCGGCTGACTCCTGCCGTCCTGGCCGGCGTGAAGGGCGAGAAGAAGGTGGTATGCGCCAACATCGACCTGTACTCCGGCATGGTGTACAAGATGATGGGCATCCCCGAGGAGCTGTATACGCCCCTCTTTGCCGTGGCCCGCACCGTGGGCTGGTGCGCCCACCGGCTGGAAGAGGTGGCCGGTTCGGCCAACCGCATCATCCGTCCCGCCTACAAGGCGGTGGCCCCCATGCGGACCTTCGTGCCCCTGGCTCAGAGACAGTGATAAAATCTGCGCGCGGACCCCGCAACGGCGTCCGCGCTTTTTTGTCCTTATCCGCCGGACTGCTCCTCTTCACAGAGAGGCAGTGAAATGATAAAGCTGGTAAACCGGCCGTTGGACTCGGCCCGGATGGTGCCGCCGTGGCGCTCCACGATCTCCTTGGCGATGGCCAGGCCCAATCCCGCGCCGCCGGTGCGGGTGGAGCGGGCGGCGTCCAGCCGGTAAAATTTTTCAAAAATATTGGACAGCTCCCCCTCCGGGATCTCCAGCCCCTCGTTGGAGACAACAATCTCCACCCGGCCGCCGCTGCGCAGGGCGGCGATGCGCACCGTTCCGCCGTCGGCGCTGTAATTCACGGCGTTGCGCAGCACGTTGTCAAAAACCCGGACAAGCTTGTCCGGATCGCCGAGCACCACAAGGTGGTGCTCGATCTCCACCTGACACGTGAGCCCCCGCTCTGAAAAGATGGGATAAAACTCGTCGGCCAGCTGCTCCAGCAGAACGGAGAGCTGAATGGGCACCATGGCCTCGGGCGCGGCGCCCAGGTCCATCCGGGTGATGTCGAAAAACTCTCCCAGCAGCTCCTGCAGCCGCTGGGCCTTCTCCAGGGCGATGCCGGTGAATTTGGCACGCTGCTCCGGCGTCAGGCCCGGGTCGTCGTTGAGCAGGGTGAGGTAGCCCACCACCGAGGTGAGGGGGGTCTTGAGGTCGTGAGCCAGAAAGGACACCAGGTCCTGGCGCCGCCGCTCGATCTCCCTGGCGGCGGACTCCCGGGCCCGGAGCTCGGTGCGGATGGCGTTCAGGTCCTGCTCCAGGGGCTGGAGCTCCCTGGGAAGGGACACCGCCTCCCCCTCCCGGTCGGCCACCCGGCGGGTGGCGGAGGAGATCTGGTCCAGCCAGGCGGTGAAGCGGCCCATGGCCAGATAAAAGGCAAACAGCATCAGCACCGCCATCCCCAGCAGGAGGATCTCGGGCTTATTCTCCCGGATATAGTGCTGATAGGCCTCCAGCGCCACAGCATCGGTCTGGCCGAACAGATGGGTGGCCACCCAGACAAAGAGCCGGGCGAAAGGGTCCTGCAGTGCGCCGTCAATGACTACGTCCACCAGGAACAGGCCCACCGCGCTGGCGATGACGGCCCCTGCCACCACCAGCAGGAGCATTTTGAACTTGAGACGGGTATAGCGCCGGTCTGACATGGCGGGCCCTCCTTTGAGCGATCAAAAGGGCTGAGAATGGCCCCTTTGATCAAATCGCGCGGCTGCTGCCGCACGAATAAGCCGCAAAGCGGTTTATTCAGCAGATATTATTATAGAACAGGGCGCAAATTCTGACAAGGGAGGGGCGGACGGGGAAATTTTGTGAAAAGGGGCGTAAAACCCGTGCTTTTTGCGCAGGCATATGCTATACTACTTTAATGTCCATGCGTATTTCACAATTTTGATCTCATCCCGAAAGGATGCGTGCCATGCGTAAAGAATTGGTTTGCCCCACCCTGGCGGTGGTGCTGGGGGGCGTGGGGTTTGGCCTGCGGCGGTGGGAACTGGCCACCGCGTTCGAGCCGTCCGGGCTGGTGACGCCCGGGATGCCAGCCACCATAGCGCTGGCGGTGCTGTCAGTGGCAGCCGCCGCCCTGTTCCTGCTGCTGTCCCTGGGAAAGCACGGTGATTTTCCGGGGGGATACGGCCAGGCCTTCGCCGCCGGAGGCAATGCCCTGTACATGGGCGGGATGGTGCTCTCGGCCTTCCTGCTGCTGGGGGCCGCGGGATTGAAGCTGGCGTCCCTGCCGGCGCTGTTCCGGGAGGCGGTCTATAAGGCGGCGGAGGGCCAGGGGGGCAATCCGGTGCTCTCCATGTTCCTGCCGGTGATACTGGCAGTCCTTTCCGCGGTCACTGCCATGTGCGTGCTCTCGGCGGGACAGAAGTGCTACCGGGGCCTCCCCATGGAGAAATACAGCTTCCAGGTGCTTGCTCCCGCCTATCTGCTGTGCCTTTGGCTCATCGACGCCTACCAGTCCCGTGCCGCCGACCCGGTGCTCCAGGATTATATCTATGAGCTGCTGGCCATCATCTGCGCCCTGCTGGCCGTTTATTATATGGCCAGCTTCTCGTTCGAGAAGCCCAAGACGGCCCGGACCATCTGCTTCTCCCTGCTGGCGGTCTATTTCGGCCTGACGACTCTGGCCGATGGGCACGACTGGCCCACCGTGGCCCTGTACGGCTTCGCCATCATCTATTTGCTTACCAATGTGACCGTGCTGCTTTATCAGGACGGGCGGCCCTGCCCGCCCATCCCTTCCCCGGAGGCCGGCGCTGAGACGGAAGAACATGAAACGGAGGGAAACCCCAATGAACGATAAGAAATTCTATATCACCACCCCCATCTACTACCCCTCGGACAAGCTCCACATCGGCCACACCTACTGCACGGTGGCCACCGATGCCATGGCCCGGTATAAGCGGCTGTGCGGCTATGATGTGATGTTCCTCACCGGCACCGACGAGCACGGCCAGAAGATCGAGGACAAGGCGAAAGAGGCCGGCGTCACCCCCAAGCAGTTCGTGGACAACATCGTGGAGGGCCCCCGGGGCGTGCTGGACCTGTGGAAGCTGATGAACATCTCCAACGACCGCTTCATCCGCACCACTGATGCATATCACGAGGCCGCGGTGCAGAAGATCTTCAAGAAGCTCTACGAGCAGGGCGATATTTACAAGGGAAAGTATGTGGGCAAGTACTGCAAGCCCTGCGAGTCCTTCTGGACCGAGAGCCAGCTGGTGGACGGAAAGTGCCCCGACTGCGGCAGGGAGGTGCAGGACGCCGAGGAGGAGGCCTACTTCTTCCGCCTGTCCAAGTATGCCGACCGCATCCTGGACCTGCTGGAGAACACCGACTTCCTGGAGCCCCGCTCCCGGGTCAATGAGATGGTGAACAACTTCATCAAGCCCGGCCTGGAGGACCTGTGCGTCTCCCGTACCTCCTTCACCTGGGGCGTGCCGGTGGACTTCGACCCCGGCCACGTGGTCTACGTGTGGATCGACGCCCTGTCCAACTATATCACCGCCCTGGGCTTTGACAACGACCAGTACGACGATTACAGCAAGTTCTGGCCCGCCGACGTTCACTTTGTGGGCAAGGAGATCGTCCGCTTCCACTCCATCATCTGGCCCGCCATCCTGATGGCTCTGGGCGAGCCCCTGCCCAAGAAGGTGTTCGGCCACGGCTGGCTGCTGCTGGACGGCGGCAAGATGAGCAAGTCCAAGGGCAACGTGGTGGATCCCTACCTGCTGGCCGAGCGCTACGGCGTGGACGCCCTGCGCTTCTTCCTGCTGCGGACTTTCCCCTTCGGCTCCGACGGAAATTTCTCCAACGAGAGCCTCATCAACACCATCAACGTGGACCTGGCCAACGACCTGGGTAACCTGCTCAGCCGCACGGTATCCATGGTGGGCAAGTACTTCGAGGGCGGCAGGCTGCCCGCGGAGCAGACCGCCGATCCCCTGGACGATGAGATCATCGCCATGGCCTCCGGCCTGCGGGACAAGTATGAGGCCGCCATGGAGCGCTACGCCTTCCAGGACGCCCTGGCCGAGGTATTCAAGCTCATCTCCCGGGCCAACAAGTATATTGACGAGACCGCCCCCTGGGTGCTGGCCAAGGACGAGGCCAACAAGCCCCGCCTGGCCCGGGTCATGTACAACCTGCTGGAGAGCCTGCGCATCGCCGGCGTGCTGCTGACCCCCTTCATGCCCGAAAGCATGGACAAGCTTTTTGCCCAGATCGGCGCCGGTCCGGACAGCACCACCTGGGAGAGCGCCGGACAGTGGGGCGTGCTGGCGGCCGACACGGCAGTGGCCCGGGGCGAGAACCTCTTCCCCCGCATCGACGTGCAGAAGGAGCTGGCCGCGCTGGAAGCAGCCGCCGAGGAGGCCCGGAAGGCCGCCCTCCCCGCCCTGGAGATCGAGCCCTTCACCGAGGAGCCGGTGGATTTCGACACCTTCTGCAAGAGCGACTTCCGGGTGGTGAAGGTGAAGGACTGCCAGAACGTGAAGAAGAGCACCAAGCTGCTGAAATTCACTCTGGACGACGGCACCGGCACCGACCGGCAGATCCTCTCGGGCATCGCCATGTACTACAAGCCTGAGGAGCTCATCGGCAAGACCCTGGCCGCCATCGTCAACCTGCCCCCCCGCAAGATGATGGGCCAGGAGAGCTGCGGCATGCTCCTCTCCGCCGTCCACAGCGAGAAGGGCGAGGAACGCCTCAACCTCATCATGCTGGACGACAAGATCCCTGCCGGCGCCAAGCTCTGCTGAGCCGGGCCGCCGCAGCCACAGATTAATAAAAAGACAGCGAGACCGGAAGGGACATCCTTCCGGTCTCGCTTTTTCGGTTCGGCGCGCCTCAATCCTCCGGCTCGCCGCCGTTCTCCAGTTCCTGTTCCAGCTTCTTCCGCCGGCTCTCGGCGTAGCGGGCCGTCATCCGGTGCGCGGCGTAGGTCAGCGCGAAGATGGATACAAAAAAGACCGCCGCGCCGGCCAGGATGACCACGGGGGTCTCTCTGACCTGGGGATAGCGGTACCACATGCCGGCGCCCTGGGCCGCCGCCAGCGGGACCGCCGCTGCCAGGGATATCAGCAGGCAGTTCTTCCTGCTGGGCTTGATATAGGGGTCAAACAGCCCCTTGCGGGCCTCCAGCCAGAGCGCCAGCGCCGCCACAACCAGCAGGATGATGACCTCAGTCACCCAGTAGCCGATGGGCAGTGCCAGAAAATAGGACTTGATGACCAGTGAGAGGGCGGCGATCCAGAACACCGCGCACAGCTCGATGCTCTTGGCCCTCAGACTCTCCTGCTCCTGACGCTCGTCATATAACCGCTTCATGCTTGTTCCTCCTCTTCCTCCCAGAACAGTTCGTCCAGTGTTTTGCCCAGGCAACGGCAGATATTGACGCACAGATTTAGGGAGGGATTGAATTTTCCCGCCTCAATCATACCGATGGTCTGGCGGGTCACCCCCACCATCCCGGCCAGCTGTTCCTGGGATAGGTCCATGGCCACGCGGGCCAGCTTCATCTTTTTGTTTTTCATATGCGCTCACCCTGTCTTTGATGGTGCCAGTATACACTATACTTTTTATAATGTCAACTATATTTTACTTTTTAGAAATTAAATTTTCCACACCGGGAAGGTGAGGAGGCAGGAGGACAAAAACATCCCCCGCCCGTATGGGCGGGGGATAAGGGCCTTACCGTGTTTTTCGCAGGGTCAGAATTTCATCCAGCAGAGCATGGGCCACCTGGTCCTTGGTCAGAAGGGGCAGTTCGGTCTCCCGGTCCGGGGCGATGAGGGTCACCCGGTTGGTGGACACGCCGAAGCCCGCGCCCTCCTCCTTCAGATTGTTGGCGGCGATCAGGTCCAGGTTCTTTTTGACCAGCTTGGCCCGGGAATTGGCCAGCATGTCCCGGGTCTCCATGGAGAAGCCGCACAGGAGCTGGCCCGGGACCTTGTGCTCCCCCAGCCAGCCCAGAATGTCCCGGGTACGCTCCAGCCGGAGGGTGAGGTCAGCGTCATCCGATGATTTTTTGATCTTGTCCTCCGCAGCGGAGGCGGGACGGTAGTCGGCCACGGCGGCGGCTTTGATGATGATATCCTGCGCCGCGCTGCGGGAGGTCACCGCGTCAAACATCTCCTGGGCGGAGGTGATCTCCACCACCTCCATATAGGCCGGGCGCTTGAGTTCGGTGGGGCCGGTGACCAGGGTGACACGGGCGCCCCGGGCGGCGGCGGCCCGGGCGATGGCATAGCCCATCCTGCCGCTGGAGTGGTTGGTGAGATAGCGCACCGGGTCCAGGGCCTCCCGGGTGGGGCCGGCGGTGACCAGTACGTTCAGCCCCTCCATGTCCCGGGGATGGCTGAGGGCGTGCAGGACGCTCTCCAGCAGGTCCTCCGGCTCGGGCAGCTTGCCCGGCCCCACCGCGCCGCAGGCCAGGCGGCCGCTGGCGGGGGGAATGATCTCCCAGCCGTACCGGCGGAGCAGGTCCAGATTGTCCTGAGTCACCGGGTTCTCGTACATCCGGGTATTCATGGCGGGGGCGGCCAGCTTGGGGCAGTCGCAGGCCAGAACGGTGGTGGTGAGCATATCGTCGGCGATACCGTGGGCCAGCTTGGCCAGCACATTGGCGGTGGCCGGGGCGATGAGCACCAGGTCGGCCCGGTCGGCCAGAGCGATGTGCTCCACCTGGAAGGTGTGGTTGCGGTCAAAGGTATCCACCACGGCCCGGTTGCCGGTGAGCTGCTCAAAGGTGAGGGGGGTAATGAACTCGGTGGCGTTTTGGGTCATGATGACGTGGACGTTGCAGTGCTGTTTGACCAGCGCGGAGGCCAGGGAGGCCGCTTTATAGCAGGCGATGCCGCCGGTGACCCCAAGAAGGACGGTTTTTCCCTGTAACATGGGCGTTCGCTCCATTCCATCCATGGTTTTGTTTTAGTATAATACGCATTGTAACAATGCCTGAATTCGATCAAAAGGGCCGAGAATGGCCCTTTTGATCGAATTGTGCGGCTGCTGCCGCACGAATAAACCGCAAAGAGGTTTATTCAGCAGACATTAGTATAGCAAATTCCGGGGGATGTGTAAACCGCCAGTGGCCGGGGCAATATGCAGACTGTAGGGTTTTTGCTTGCATATCACACCGGGAGCGGCTATAATGAAAGCCGCTCAATGGCCTGCGGGATTCCGCTGTACCCACCCGGATGGGACGGCAGGCGTCCGCAAAGCGGGCCGGAGGGCACATTAAAATTTGCGCTGTATCTCCCAAAGGGAGAACGGCAGCAGGAGGTTTTACAATTGAACAACACGCAAGGTCCCAACCGCGCCGCCCGGAGCTCGTCCATCCACGACATGGTGCTCCTGGCCCTGTTCACGGCCATCATCTTCCTGATGGCCTACACCCCCATCGGTCTCATTGACCTGCCCCTCATCAAGGCCACCATCCTGCATGTCCCCGTCATCATCGGGGCCATCCTGCTGGGCCCCAGGAAGGGCGCGTTTCTGGGCGGGATGTTCGGACTGACCAGCCTGATCAAAAACACCATGGCCCCCAGCGCCCTGTCCTTTGCCTTTTCGCCCTTTATCCCGGTGCCCGGCACTCAGAGCGGCAGCCTCTGGGCCCTGGTGATCTGCTTTGTCCCCCGGATCCTGGTGGGTCTGGTGTCCGGTCTGGTGTACCGGGGCCTGACCCGTCTGCTGGGCAAAAAGGCCTGGAGCATGACCTTTGCCGCGGTAGCGGCCGCCATCATCGGCGCGTTCTTCATGAACACCGGACTGGTGATGGGCCTTATTTACCTGCTTTTCAAGGATGCCTACGCCACCATGAAGGATATTCCCGTGAGCGCGGTGCAGGCGGCCATCCTGGGCGTGGTGGCGGCCAACGGTATCCCCGAGGCTATTGCCGCCGCCATTCTGGTACCCGCGGTGTCCATGCCGCTGCAGAAGGCCCTGAGGCGGGGCGCGGCCCAATAAAAACCGGAGGGAGAGACCAGTCATGATCCTGGCCCTGGATGTGGGAAATACCAATACCGTCATCGGCGGGTTCGAGGGGGAGGACCTCCGCCTGAGCCTGCGCATACAGAGCGACCGGAACAAGACAGCAGACGAATATGGCCTGCTGCTCCGGGGCCTGCTGGCCGGGCGGGGGGTGGATCTCTCCGCCGTGGAGGGGGGCATCATCTCCAGCGTGGTGCCTGAGCTGCGCTATGTACTGAGCAAGGTGATGGAGCGGCTGACCGGGAAAAAATTCCTGGTGGTCAGCAATCAGATGAACCTGGGCGGCATGAAGATCCGCATGGACATCCCCACTCAGGTGGGCGCCGACCTGCTGGTGGACGCCGCCGCCGCCCTTTCCCTCTTCAAGCCGCCCCTTGTGGTCTTTGACATGGGCACCGCCACCACCATGTCGGTGCTGGACCCCGCGGGGGATTACATCGGAGGCGTCATCATCCCCGGCCTGCGTCTTTCCATGGACGCCCTCTCCGGCCGGGCGGCCCAGCTCCCTTTCATCAACCTGGATGAGCCCCCCGCCCGCCTCATCGGCACCAACACGGTGGACTGCATGAAGGCGGGAGCCATCTACAGCAACGCCGCCATGCTGGACGGCCTGGCGGACCGGGTGGAGGAGCAATTGGGAGAGAAGGTGACGGTGGTGGCCACCGGCGGGCTTATGGGCGTGGTGGCTCCCTTCTGCAAGCGGGAGGTCCACTACCGGGAGGACCTGCTCCTCGTCGGCCTTTTGAGGCTTTACCATCTCAATTCCAGATAGCGAAAAAGGCTTCCCCGACCGCGGTCGGGGAAGCCTTTTATATTCAGACGGGAGCTCAGTCCTGGGGCTTGTCTCCGCCCCGGCAAAGGCGGCGGAAGGCGGCGGGCTCTTTGGCGGAGAAGGTGCGCTCCCCGCCGGTGCGGGGGTCGGTGAGGGTCAGCTCATGGGCGTGGAGGCACAGCCGGCCCAGGGGCCGGGTGCGGGCGCCGTACTGCCGGTCCCCGGCGATGGGGTGGCCCATGTCGGCCATGTGGACCCGGATCTGGTTCTTGCGTCCGGTCTCCAGATCCACCTCCAGCAGGGCGTACCCTCCGCCGGAGGAGAGGACCTGATAGCGGGTGATGGCCTCTTTGGCGTCCCGGCCCGGAGGGCCGGAGTAGACCAGATGGGTGCGGGTCTCCCGCAGATAGGAGACGATGCGGTCCCGGGATTTTTCGGGCACACCCTCCACCAGGGCCCGGTAGCCCCGGCGCAGGACCCGGTGCTCCCAGTCCTCCTGGAAGGCCAGCTTGGTCTCCTCATTCTTGGCGAAGAGCACCACGCCGGAGGTGTCCCGGTCCAGCCGGTGGACCACAAAGACCCGGCCGTTTTTCTCCTTCTCCCGCATGTAGTCGGTGAGGATATGGTAGGCGGTGCGGACCTTCTCCTTCTCGTTGGCGATGGTGAGCAGGCCCGCGGGCTTGTCAATGACGATGATGTCCCGGTCCTCGTAGAGCACGGGGAAGGGCAGCTCGGCGGCGGGGGCGGCCTGCCGGGGGATGATGCCCACCTTGTCGCCGGGGACCAGGGGGTGGTCAAAGCGGGTGTAGTTCTTGCCGTTGACCCGGAACTGCCCGCCGGAGAGCATGGATTTGATGTTGTTGCGGGACTTGCCCTCCACGTGGGTGAGCAGATAGGGGAGCAAAGTGGTCTCCTCCTCCACGATCCCCACCGGGGTCAGCCGGTTCTTCTTCTCAGGCATAGCGTTCTCCTCCGCCCCGGAGCCCGGGGCCTGTTTTGGTGCGCGGCCCTTGCCGCGCGAATAAACCGCTTTGCGGTTTGTTCAGCAGACATTATTATAATGCGTACTGAACAAAGCCGTAAGCCTTGAAAGCCAAGGCTTACAAGGCCGATCAGCTTTGTTCGGGTGCAAGGTTTTTGGGCGAAACCGCCCAAAAACCTTGCACGTTCCGATGAAGCGCTGCGGCGCTTCATCGGAAATACGCATTGTAACAATGCCTGAATTTGATCAAAAGGGCTGAGAATGGCCCTTTTGATCGAATTGTGCGGCTGCTGCCGCACGAATAAACCGCTTTGCGGTTTATTCACCAGACATTATTATATGGGATATCCGCCGCCGGCGCAAGGGGCGGTATGGGATAAAAAAAGGAGAGCGCGCCGCGCTCTCCTTTTCATGCGCTTACAGGAACCGGGCGGCAAAGGCCACCCAGCCCTTCTTCTCCCACCGGTCCACGATGGTCATGCCGCTGCGCTCCAGGGCGGCGCTGACCTCATGGGCCCGGGTGTCGATGATGCCCGAGCACAGGAACACGGCGCCGGGGGCCATGAACCGGCGCACCGTGGCGGACAGGGGAATGATCACGTCGGCCACGATGTTGGCCAGCACCAGCTGATACTGCTGACCGGCCAGCTCGTCCACCAGGCCCTGGTCGGTGAGCACGTCGCCGGCAAGAACCCGGTAGCGGTCTTTGCCGATGCCGTTCATCCCGGCGTTCTCATAGGCCACGCCCACCGCCTTGGGGTCGATGTCCACCGCCACGGCGGAGGAAGCGCCCAGCCGCAGGGCCGCGATGGAGAGGATGCCGCTGCCGCAGCCCAGGTCCAGCACCCGGCCGCCGGGGACGGTATAGCGCTCCACCCCGCCCAGGCAGAGCTGGGTGGAGGCGTGGCTCCCGGTGCCGAAGGTGAGGCCGGGATTTAAATAGAGGGCGGTCTTTCCGGCGGGGACGGGCTCCTCCCGCTCCCACTCGGGCACGATATAGAGCCGCTCCCCCACTTCCATGGGCTTGTAATACTTCTGCCAGCTGTGGGCCCAGTCGTTCTCGCCCAGGGCGGCGGTGGTATAGGGCTTGTCCACGCCGGCCATCCACCTGGAGAGCTGCTTCTCCCCATCGGCGTCGTCCGGGACGTAGAACTTGATGCGGCACACGCCCCGCATCTTTTCCTGGAGCTCCTCGTCCACATAGTCCCAGTACTGCCGGTTCTGCTCCAGAAAACGCTGGAAATCGGTCTCATCCTCGATGACCAGACCGGTGACGCCGTTCATGGTCAGGCGGGCGGAGAGGTCGTCCAGCTCGTCATGGGCGGCGTCAATGGCCACCTCCAGCCATTTGATATCCTCCATCTCAGCGCTCCGATCCCAGGAAGAAGAGGGCCACAGTGCCGGGGCCGGTGTGGGCACCGATGACGGGGCCGATGTGGTTGTATACCACGTCCTTTACGCCAAAGCGCTTTTTGGCCTCCTCGCCCACGATCATGGCGTCCTCCAGGCAGTCGCTGTGGCTGATGAAGATGACCTGATCCTGGGGATCGGTGACCCGCTTGCCCATCTCGTCCACAACATATTTCAGCGCCGCGCCCCGGCCCCGCGCTTTCCCCATGTTGATGAGATGTCCTTCGTTATCCACATGGAGCACGGGCTTGATCTGGAGCATGCTCCCCACAACGGCAGTGGTTGCCGAAATACGTCCGCCGCGCTTAAGGAAATGAAGGTCATTGACTGTGAACCAGTGGCAGAACCGGAGCTTGTTCTCCTCGGCCCAGTCCCGGACCTCCTCGATGCTCTTGCCCGCCTGGCGCATGCGGGCGGCGTACCACACCAGAAGCCCCTCGCCCAGAGAGGCGCACAGGGTGTCCACGGTAAAAATCTTCCGCTCCGGGTACTTCTCCCGCAGCTCCTCCACGGCGATGGCGGAGGAGTTGTAGGTGGTGGACAATCCGGAGGAGAAGGCCAGCACCAGCACGTCCCTGCCCGACTGAAGGACAGGCTCCAGCAGCTCGGTATACTGGGACACGTTGACGGCGGAGGTGGTGGCCATCTTGCCCTGGCGCAGCAGGCCGTAGAACTGCTCGATGGGCATGGCCCGGCGGTCGGGGTGGTCCTCGTAGGTATGATCCTCGATGGTAAAGGACAGGGGCAGGACCTCCACCCCCAGCTCCTCCACCATGGACGCCGGCAGATCGGCGGCGGAATCAGTGACGATGATGTACTCGCTCATAGTGAGACCTCCATGTTGCGGCGCGGCGGGACCCGTGGGCCGGCGGCGCATAGTTTGGTATTTCGGGGGCTTACCGGCTCTGCCGGTCCCGCTTTTTTCCGCCCTTCTCGGGCTGTGGGTCCCGCTGGGCCATGATGTCCAGCACCCGCTGGCAGGCCAGACGGTCGGCATAGCTGCGCAGGGCCAGGTTCAGGGCCAGCCGGGGCAGGTCGTCGGCCTCCCCCTCTTCCGGCAGGCTGTCCGCCGTCTCGGTGAGGGCGGCGTCCAGCTGGCGGCAGAAGTAGGCATATACCTCCTCCTCGGAGCTCTTGCGCTCCACTCCCGCGGCGATCAGGCGGCTGGTCTCCTTCACCGAGAGGACCTGCTTGAGCACGCAGATGGCGGTGAGGTAGGCCAGGTGCCTGCGGGAATAACGCTTGCCCTCGGCCCGGGGGAGCAGCCCGTCCTTGATGTAGTTGTTGACCATGGCGGAGGTGAGCACGTCCCCCTCGCCGTAGTGGATGAGCTGCCGGGGCAGGTAGGAGATGACCTGGTCCATATACAGTCCGATGTCGGGGAAGGACTCCCAGTCCACCGGGCGCTGCCCGCCCATGCGCTCTTTCAATTCCTGAAGCTCTTCCATATCAGTTCCTCCCTGCGGGGGCGTATTCCGGATGATGGATGACCAGTGACATACATTGTATCACATCACCAGGTGGAAAGTAAAGGAGAATAACCCCCGAATCACAAGCATTTGCGTCACATAACACGTGATGTGACATACCGCGCCGGAAACGGGGAAGCGCCCGGAGTCTCTCTCCGGGCGCTTCCAGGCGGAGCCTATACGCCGGGGTGCATGGACTCCAGATATTCGTCGTAGCTCATCTTGCGGTCGATGAGCCTGCCGTCGGCGGTGAAATCGAAGATGCGGTTGGCCACGGTCTGGACCATCTGATGGTCGTGGGAGGAGAAGAGCACGTTGCACTTCACGGCCTCCAGGCCGTTGTTGACGGCGGTGATGGACTCCAGGTCCAGGTGGTTGGTGGGCTGGTCCAGCAGCAGCACGTTGGCCCCGGAGAGCATCATCCGGGAGAGCATGCACCGGACCTTCTCGCCGCCGGAGAGGACCTTCACCGACTTGTACACGTCGTCCCCGGAGAAGAGCATCCGGCCCAAGAAGCCCCGGAGATAGCTCTCGTGGGGATCGGGGGAGAACTCCCGCAGCCACTCCACCAGGTTCTCGTCATGTCCCTCGAAGAAGGAGTTGTTGTCCTTGGGGAAGTAGGAGAAGGTGGCGGTCTGGCCCCACTTGACGGTGCCCTCGTCGGGTTCCATCTCGCCGGTGAGGATCTTGAAGAGGGCGGTGTGGGCGTTCTCATTGTCGCCCACGAAGGCGATCTTGTCCCCGTGGCCCACGATGAAGGAGACCTTGTCCAGCACCTTCACGCCGTCGATGGTCTTGCTCACGTCGGTGACGAAGAGGATGTCCTTGCCCACCTCCCGCTCGGGGTTGAAAGCCACCCAGGGATAGCGGCGGGAGGAGGCGGGCATCTCCTCCACGGTCAGCTTGTCCAGCAGCTTGCGCCGGGCAGTGGCCTGCTTGCTCTTGGATTTGTTGGCGGAGAAGCGGGAGATGAACTCCTGCAGCTCCCTGATTTTCTCCTCGTTGCGCTTGTTTTGGTTCTTGATGAGGGACTGCACCAGCTGGGAGGACTCGTACCAGAAGTCGTAGTTGCCCACGTAGAGCTTGATCTTGTTGTAGTCGATGTCCACGATGTGGGTGCAGATGGTGTTGAGGAAGTGGCGGTCATGGCTGACCACGATGACGGTGCCCTCAAAGTCCAGCAGGAAGTCCTCCAGCCAGTTGATGGCGTCGATGTCCAGGTTGTTGGTGGGCTCGTCCATCATCAGGATGTCGGGATTGCCGAAGAGGGCCTGGGCCAGCAGTACCTTCACCTTGAGGCGGGCGTCCAGGGTGGCCATGTCGTTGTAGTGCAGCTCGGTGCCGATGCCCAGACCCTGGAGGATGCGGCTGGCGTCGCTCTCGGCCTCCCAGCCGCCCAGCTCGGAATACTCCTCCTCCAGCTCGCAGGCCCGGATGCCGTCCTCCTCGGTCATCTCTTCCTTGGCGTAGAGGGCCTCCTTCTCCTTGCCGATGTCGTAGAGCCGCTGGTTGCCCATGATGACGGTGTCCATCACGTTGTAGGCGTCATAGGCGTTCTGGTTCTGCTTGAGGATGGACATACGGACGTTGGGCAGGATGGAGACCTCGCCCTTGGTGGGCTCCAGCTCGCCGGAGAGGATCTTCAGAAAGGTGGACTTGCCCGCGCCGTTGGCGCCGATGATGCCGTAGCAGTTGCCCTTGGTGAACTGCAGGTCCACATGGCTGAACAGGGCCTGTCCGCTGTATTGCAGGGTGAGATCGGAAACGGTGATCATGTCATACTCCTTAAAATAGTAAATTAGCCTAATCAGTATATCATAAATCCGCCGCAAAACAAGAGCGAGAAGAAGAAAAGACCGGCTGCTCTGTACCGGGGCGGGATCTTCTGGTATAATAGCCGTAATCGCGGAAAGGAGCGATGCCCGTTGAGTCTATTTCGCTGTCCCATCTGCTCCTCGCCCCTCCGGCGGGGCGAGCGGGCCTATACCTGCCCCAAAGGGCACAGCTACGATATTGCCCGGGAGGGCTATGTCCACCTGCTGCCCGCCAATCAGAAGCACTCCAAAGCCCCGGGGGACGACAAGGCCATGGTGGCCGCCCGGAACCGCTTCCTCTCCGCCGGGCACTATGGTCCGCTGCGGGATACGCTGGTGGAACTGGCGCTCCGGTATACGGGGGAGCAGGTAACGCTGGTGGACTCGGGCTGCGGCGAGGGGTACTACACCGCCGGGGTGGTCTCCGCCCTGGGGCAGGACGGACGGACTGTGGAGGCAGCGGGGGTGGATATCTCCAAATTTGCCCTGCGCCATGCCGCCCGGCGCTCCCGGGAGACCGAGTTCGCCGTGGGCTCGGCCTACCACCTGCCGGTATCCGACCACCGGGCCGACCTGCTGATCAACTGCTTCTCTCCCCTGGCGGCGGAGGAGTTCCACCGGGTGCTCAGGCCGGGCGGGGTCTTTTTCTATGTGGTACCGGCGCCGGAGCACCTGTGGGAGATGAAGGAGGTCCTCTATGAGAAGCCCTACCCCAACCCGGATGAGACCATCCTCTACGAGGGGTTCCGTTTCCTGGAGATGGTCCCGGTGGAGGCCATGCTCCACCTGACGGGGCCGGAACCCATGGACCTGTTCGGCATGACCCCCTACGCCTGGAAAACGCCCAGAGAAGGGGTGGAACGGCTCAAGGCGCTGGACGCCCTGGATGTGCGGGCCAGCTTCCGTATCCACGTGTTTCGGGCGGTATGAGCGAAAAAGCGCCGGACCAGACGGCCCGGCGCTTTGTATGGCAATTTATCAGAGGAGAATGACCCCCGCGTCCTTGCAGGCGGCAATGGTGTCGGGATCCCAGACGCTGGCCTGGACCTCGCCGATGTGGGCCTTGCCCAGCAGAAACATGCACAGCCGGGACTGGCCGATGCCGCCGCCAATGGTCAGGGGGAGCTTGCCCTCCAGCAGCAGCTTGTGGAAGGTGAGGGAGCGGCGGCTGTCGCAGCCGGCCACGGTGAGCTGGCGGTCCAGGGACTCGGGGCTCACCCGGATGCCCATGGAGGAGAGCTCGAAGGCGCTCTCCAGCACCGGGTTCCACACCAGAATGTCGCCGTTGAGGGACCAGTCGTCATAGTCGGGGGCGCGGCCGTCGTGGGGCTTGCCCGATTTGAGGGCGGCGCCGATGCCCATGACGAAGGTGGTGGGGTGGTCCTTCACCCAGGCGTTCTCCCGCTCCTTGGGGGTCAGGTCGGGCCACTTGTCCTCCAGCTCCTGGGCGGTGACGAAGGACACGTCAGGGCACACGGGAGGCAGGGCGGTGAGCTGAGGATAGACCGAGCGCAGGGTGGACTGGGTCTCGCAGATGGCCTTGACAATGGTGCGCACGGTGTTCTGCAGGTACTCCACGTTCCGGTCCCGGGGGGCCAGCACCTTTTCCCAGTCCCACTGGTCCACATAGACCGAGTGGAGGTTGTCCAGCTCCTCGTCCCGGCGGATGGCGTTCATGTCGGTAAACAGGCCCTCGCCCACCGAGAACTGATAGCGGTACAGGGCCATGCGCTTCCACTTGGCCAGGGAGTGGACCACCTGGGCGTCCCGGCCGCAGGCGGGGATGTCGAAGGAAACCGGGCGCTCCACGCCGTTCAGGTCGTCGTTCAGGCCGGTGGCCGCCTCCACAAAGAGGGGGGCAGATACTCGGCGGAGGTTGAGGGCCCCGCCAAGCGTGTCCTCAAAGAGGCGCTTGAGAAGACCGATGGCCTTCTGGGTATCATACAGGTTGAGACAGGGGGCATAGCCCGCGGGGATCACGGTCTTGAGCATAGCGAGAACTCCTTTACATCAGCATACGAGGGGGCCCCTCGATTTTACAAGCTAATTTACTAGCGTATTATATCCCATGGCGGGACGGCTGGCAAGGGCTTTCAGGAGTAAAAAACAGAGGCGGCAAAACTTTTTGGGGGCCGGAACCGTCAAAGAAATACAAGAGCCTCCGGGGGAGCGTCTCCATGCGCCCGCCCGGAAGGGGAAAGGAACGGACCGCGGTGACAGACACCGGAGACAAACGGCAGCGCCTGACGGAATTCATCGTGGCGGGCCAGACGGATTTTTACCGTCTGGCCTACAGCTACGTGAAGGACCGGGATACGGCGCTGGATGTGGTGCAGGAGAGCATCGTCAAGGCGCTGAGCAAATCGGATACCCTGCGGGAGCCGGCCTATGTCAAGACCTGGTTCTACCGCATCCTCATCAACGAGTGCATGAACTGGCACCGGTACCGGCGGCGGGTGCTGCCCATGGAAGAGCTGCCCGAGTCCCCCGGCGGGAGCGAGCGGGACCATGAGGCCCGGCTGGACCTGTATGACGCCATCGAGCGGCTGGAGGAGAAGGAGCGGACCATCATCCGCCTGCGTTTTTTTGAGGATATGAAGCTGGAAGAGATCGCCCGGATCACGGGGACCAACCTGAACACCGTGAAATCCAGACTGTATAAGAGCCTGAAACGCCTGAAGGAATGGACCGGAGAGGAGGAGACGCAATGAAGGAGAAGGAAGCCTGGGAAAAAGCGCGGGAGCGCTATCAGTCGGCGGAGATACCGGAAGAATTGTCCGGTGTGGTGAGCGCCGCCCTCCGGGAGGGAAGGCGCCGGCAGGCATCCCGCAGGGCCGTCCGGCGGGGATGGGGCGCGGCATTGGCGGCCTGCGCCTGCTTTTGCCTGCTGGTGAACGTGAACCCCGCCTTTGCCAGCGCGGTGGCCGAGGTGCCGGTGCTGGGCAGCCTGGCGCGGATCTTTACGGCGGAGCGCTATCAGCGCCAGGACCGGGATCACCTCATCGATGTGCGGCTGCCGGCCCTGGCCGATACCGGGAATACCGATCTGGAGCAGCGCATCAACCTTGAGATCAAAAAGCGCATTGATGATGTGCTGGCCGAGGCGAAGGAGCGGGCCAGGGAGACCCGGGAGGCCTATGTGGAGACCGGCGGAACGGAGGAGGAGTTTATTCCCATCATCATCGACGTGGATTATGAGGTCAAGTGCTCCGACGGCCAGTATCTCTCCTTCCTCATCTGGAAGACCGAGACGCTGGCCAGCGCCTATACGGAGCTCTATGCCTATAATCTGGACCTGGCGGTGGGGAAGGAACTGACGCTGCGGGATATTCTGGGGCCGGATTTCCAAAGCCGGGCCGACGCGGTCATCCGGTCCGAAATGGACCGGAGAGAGCGGGAGGAGGGCGCAGTCTACTTCCGGGCGGACCGGGACGGTGACGGCTTTCAGGGGATCGGGGCGGACCAGAAGTTCTACCTCAATGACCGGGGCGAACCGGTGGTGCTCTTTGAAAAGTATGAGATTGCCCCCGGTTCCATGGGGATCCAGGAGTTCACGATCCCTCTGAGCCAATAGAATAGACGCGGCCTCTGCCGGTATGCCTGACGGAGGCCGTGGAAAAATTCCTGAAATTTTTGCACATTTCTGTTGACAAAAAGGCGGGCTTCGGGTATACTAACTCTTGCCCTGTTTAAGAGCAGCGGCTTAGATGGCGGCATAGCTCAGTTGGCTAGAGCATGCGGTTCATACCCGCAGTGTCCCCGGTTCAAATCCAGGTGCCGCTACCATGGCTCCATGTGAGTCACATTTCGCTTGGCGCGTTGGTCAAGCGGCTAAGACACCGCCCTTTCACGGCGGTAACACGGGTTCGATTCCCGTACGCGTCACCATGACGGGAGAGGAATCGCTCCCGCCAATTGGAGGCTTAGCTCAGCTGGTTAGAGCGCCTGCTTCACACGCAGGAGGTCACTGGTTCGAGTCCAGTAGTCTCCACCAAATCCTTGGAAACCAAGCGTTTCCAAGGATTTTTTTATTTTTCCGCAAACGAGTGACCTCCTGTTTTTTCGTTGGAATTTTGAAGAATCAGGAGAACACTCACATGGCAGGAATCAAGATGCCCGCAGCACGTTCCACGGAAGAGGCCTTTTGCATCCCGTGAGGAATTACAAAGATGCAAACCCGGAAATCATTACGCCGCAATGATTTCCGGGTTATATTTGACTTGTTTTTCAAAAATGGACTGCTTTGATTTTCCGCAGGAGTATAGGCTGGCAAGGTATAGTAATGTCTGCTGAATAAACCGCTTTGCGGTTTATTCGTGCGGCAACAGCCGCACAATTCGATCAAAAGGGCCATTCTCAGCCCTTTTGATCGAATTCAGGCATTATAGTAGGAGAACAGGGCATATTACGGGTTTCAAAAAAGATTGGGAAAACTGTTGACAGGGCAGTTTACATCATATAGACTTTTATTGAAGACTACAAATTGTAGACTGGAGGCTGTGTGATGAGTGAACTGAGAATGGGAGCCATTGAATCCCGCTTTGCGGATATGATCTGGGAAAACGAACCTGTCCATTCCCCGGAACTGGTAAAGCTGGCGGAACGGGAACTGAGTTGGAAGAAATCCACCACATACACCGTGCTGAAGCGGCTGTGTGAACGGGGCATTTTTCAAAACCAGGGCGGTATCGTGACCTCCCTGATCTCCCGGCAGGATTTTTACGCGGTGCAGAGCGAGAAGTTTGTAGAGGAGACCTTTTCCGGCTCCCTCCCGGCGTTTCTGGCTGCCTTTACCACCAGAAAGAAACTGTCCGAGGAGGAAATCACGGAACTGCAGGCGCTGATCGACCAGAGCAGGAGGTGACAGGAATGGGGGACGTTCTTTCCTATGAGCTGTTTCCTGCCGTGATCAACATGAGCGTGACGGCCAGCGTGGTAATTCTGTTTGTATTGCTGGCGAGATTGCCGCTGAAAAAGGCACCAAAGCTCTTTTCCTACGCGCTTTGGGCGGTGGTGCTGTTTCGGCTGCTCTGCCCGGTGTCCGTCACCACAGGCTTCTCCCTGCTGGGTTTGCTTGATGCGCCTGTAACCGAAACCACGACCCACACCACAGCGGTGGAATACATTCCGCAGAACGTGGTCCACACCCCTGATTCCGGAGTAAAACTTCCTGTGCCGGAGGTGGATCAGGCTGTCAATGAAGCGCTCCCGCAAGGGGAAGAGCAGACGGCGGCGGACCCGCTGGAAGTCCCTGCCGCGCTGGCTGCGCTGACGTGGCTGGCGGGAATTGGTGTTATGGCCGCTTACAGTGTGGTGTCCCTGCTCCGGCTCCGCCGCAGGCTGGCGGAGGCCGTACCGCTGCGAGGTAATATCTATCTGGCTGACTATATCGAGTCTCCTTTTGTTATGGGTATCCTTCGCCCGAAGATCTATCTGCCCTCCTCCCTGCCGGAGCAGGAGCAGGGCTATATCATCCTCCATGAGCAGCACCACATCCGCCGGGGAGACCATATCATCAAGGGCCTTGCTTTTATCGCCCTGTGCGTCCACTGGTTCAATCCGCTGGTCTGGGCGGCCTTTATTCTGTCCTCCAGGGACATGGAGATGAGCTGTGACGAGGCGGTGGTGAAGAAGCTGGGCGAGGGCATCCGGGCGGATTACTCCGCGTCCCTCCTGAGCTTTGCCACCGGCCGCCGCATCATCGCCGGGACGCCTCTGGCATTTGGGGAGGGAGATACCAGGAGCCGTGTCCGCAATCTCGCAAACTGGAAAAAGCCTGCCTTCCTGGTTATATTGACTTCAGCGATCCTTTGCGCTGTGGCAGCCGTGTGCCTGCTGACCAATCCCGAAGAAAACCCTGAAGGCCTTCCGACCCTTGAGCAGACATATTTGGCCATTTCAAGTAAGGGGGAAGACTTCGATGTTGGCCTGAAAGGGTGTCCCCGCGACCGTCTGATCGACTGCTGGGGTGAACCGGATGATATGCTGTCCGGCTTCTGGGGAGATATTTGGGAACTCACCGGTTTGGCTGAGGTGATCGTCTACTACGACCAGGACGGACTGGTTGAACAAATCAGAGTAAATGATATTGAGAATCCGGAGCTTGCTTCTGCACCAACAGAGCCTGTGTTGTGGACTTATTCTCCTATGATGAGCGCCACCTGGCACGCGGCGTTCCACTTCCGTTTCGACCTGAATTACTCCCATATTGAGGCGTCCTGCGACAACGGAATGCTGTGGAACCCGGACGCGGAGGGGCAGCCCAGGGAAAAAACGCTGCGTTTTGAAGCGGGCGAGCCGGTCTGCTGGAGTCCGGGGATCGACGGTGAAACGCTCACAGATACGGCGGAAGCGGCGACGATCCGCTTTACTGTATACGACGGTGGAGAGATTCTCTATACAGGCGTATTGGAGATCACCCGGACCGGAACAGAAAACGGCCAGAGCTTCTATGAGGCAAGGCTGGGCGGCACCTATCTTCTGGCACTGCGGCAGAACGCTGACAACATGGGCGCATCCCTTGTCCTCTCCGATCATGCCGCGATCATTGCTTTTTCTGACTTGAATCATAACCGCGTGAATGAGAATATCGTGGTGCGGGAAGTGGAACCGGGTATGCTCTATGAGCTGACGGTGGAAGAAAACGGCACGGAGATCTGGTCAACACAGGCCAGTCCTGCCCATGCGGGCTGGAACACCATTATGCTCTGTAGCGACAGTGAAGGCGATTATCTGGTGCAGTATCTGCCCGCCATGTTTCAGGGCGCGGGCAGCTATACCTGCACGGTGTTCTCCCTGGAGGGCGGGCAGGAGACTGTGAAAGCGGAATGGTCTGTGGACTTTGCGCTTCCTGTGGAGGAGACGCCTGAGATGGCGCGGTTTGCCAAAGAAGTCGGTATCCTTCTGAGAAATTGCAGCGTACTGCTGTCCACGGAGCAGGGGATCGTTGTGGACCGACCGGTCAGCGCGTCCAGTTTGCCCCAGATCTATCCGGTCCGGTTTGACCCGGAGGAAATTCAGGCCGCCCTTGATGGCACTGCTGATGCGGGGAAGCTCACCTCCAACGCCGCGCAGTTCCCGGACACAGCTCTGGAGCTTGTCTTTGCCAGCGGTGCGGGCGGGTGGGAAACGGTGCTGACGCTCCGGCCCGACGGCAGCTTTACAGGCCAATACAGCGACGCGGAAATGGGAGTCAGTTCGACGGATTTTCCCAACGGCACCCGTTATGTCAGTGAGTTTTCCGGCCGCTTTACAGACATTCAGCAGATCAGCGATTACGCCTGGTCCATGAAGCTGTCGGAGCTGACCACGGAAAGAGAAGCGGAACAGACCTGGATCGAAGGCGGCGTGCGCTATATTTCCGCGGAGCCATACGGCGTGACCGGCGGAAATACATTTATTCTGTACGCTCCGGGAACACCCGCAGATGAACTTCCGGCGGATTGCCGGGACTGGTGGCCGGATGCCTATCAGTGGCGCAAAGGTGAAATCGAGCAGTTGGAGGGCTGGGGCCTTTGCAATGTGGAAACTGGCCAGGGCTTCTTTACCTCGTGGCTCTCCTGACGCGGCTATGTGGGAGCCCACTTCCCAGACAGCTTGGTTGAATGAACAGGCACCCCGTTTTCCTCCGGAGCGCCTGCATCCCTGCCGGGCGGCGGTATTCCTCGGTTTTCACCGCCTCGGGCCGGCGCCATCATGGTGTCGGAGACACGGCTCCATCACTTCCATTTCGGCTGGAGCACGGGGCGCAGCATTGGGGCAGGGAAAGGACAAATTTCAAAAACTATTGACTACCGAACGATAGGTAGCTATACTATAAACAGTTATAAAGGGTATGTCATGTTTAACGCAGGCGGCAGAATACTCTGGTACATTGAAGGAGAAATGGTTATGGATCGAGGAAACACAAAGCAGGAGATTCTGGAGGCGTCGCTGGAGCTGTTTTCGGTGCAGGGATTTGAGGCCACCTCTATTTCCCAGATCGCGGACGCCGTGGGCATTCGCAAGGCATCACTTTACAGCCATTTCGAGAGCAAGCAGGCAATTCTGGACGCACTCGTAAAGGATATTTTGGAACAGTATGCGACGCATTCTATTTTTGCAGGGGCGGATTGGGAGAACCCTGCCGATACCAGGAACGGGCAGGCGCTGACGCCCGATACAGCAGCGCAAATGATCCTGGGACAGATCCGTTATATCCTCCATGACCCCCATATCAGCAAGGCGCGGAAAATGCTGGTGATGGAACAGTTCCAAAATTCCGAGCTTGCGAAGCTGCAGACCAAGCAGAATTATACTGATGTGATGCAGTACTTCACCGGGCTGATGAAGCACCTGATCCGGCAGGGTGTTCTCACAGAAGATGATCCGGAGATCATGGCGGCGCAGCTTTGTCTGCCTGTTTCCGTGTGGATCAACCTCTGCGACCGGGAGCCGGACCGGGAGACAGAGGTCATGGAGCTGGTAAGCCGGCATATTCAGCAGTTTTTTAAGATCTATCAGCCGGAGACAAGGTGATTCCACGAGCAAATATGATGCTTTTTGGATGTGGATCAAAGAAAACGGCACGGACGACTTCAAGCTGATCTTTGCCGAAACCGAACAGATTGCCGGGCTTCCCATCGGCCGTTTCTTTCTGACATACAGAAAAGGATGAATGGACTATGAGAATCAGGCCGGCAAGATCTCGATGAAAGAACAGACGGTTGTTTTTCAGAGGGGCGATTGAGAATTTTGACATATAAATCATGAGTTACGGGAGGCATAAAAATGCAGTACAGAAAACTATCCGTGGATGAGGCGGAACAGTTATTGAATGTCTGGGCTGAGGAAAAGAAGGTCACCCGTTTAGAGTTAACTGTAATTTGTGAAAATGAAGCTGCGAAACACTTGTATACAAATAGTGGATTTCAAATAGAGGGTATAAAACGAAAATCGGTTTGTGTCGGTGGAGCGTATTTGGATGAATACTATATGGCAAGGGTAAGATGAGCTCCTGTTTGCAGAACCATGCGGCTGTGCCCGCTGGGGCATAGCCGCTTCATTTTAAAGCCTATACCTACCGAACGACAGTTAGTGCCTGTTGAAAAGGAAAGACACGTATGATCGCACTGTTTGTAATAGGTATCATTGTGGTTACAGCGAAGCTTGTTCATTTTGCATGCAGGGCCGCATGGGGAATCACGAAAGGGATCCTTTTCGTGATTGGAATCCCCGCACTGCTGATTGTGTCGTTTGTCGCCGGGTTGGTATCTCTTGCGATCCCTCTTTTGCCTCTTGTGTTGCTGGCAGCATTTTTCTTGCCTGTTTTGAAAGGAATTTAAGGATATGAACACAGAAGAAAAAACTGCGTGGATCGATGAGGAAAACAAAATCGTGTCGTTCCATGCAATCGATAACGGCAAAATGGTAATGAAAACGGAAAGCCTGTTTTGGGACTTTATATCCGGACTGATGAGATCAGGATACCGGGTCATGTGAAAGGAGATCGTTTTGGTATGAAAAGAACAACTGCGCTGTTTCTGGCGGCGATCCTGTGCCTGTGGTTGGCGGCGTGCAGCAAAGCGCCCGAACCCGAACAGAGCCCGCAGGAAACCTATACGGAAGCGGCCGATACAGAAGGCTCTGAGGAGATGCAGGGGCAAAGCGGCAGTTCCATCCATAACGGGGACGCGGCAGAACCGTCGAAAGAACCTGTGCAGCGAAATGCCGGGTTGGTCGGACCGTGGCATCTGGACAATGAAAAGAATGATCTTGCCGCATTTGCGGATTCACTGGACTTGTTCCCCGGCTATGGGGAGTGGGGCGCCAGTATGGAGATCCGGAGCGACGGACAAATGAGCTGGTACATCGGAGCGGAGGGCTGGCACGGGACCTATACCGTGGAGGATGGGGTGATCCATGCGCAGCTGACCTCTGATTTGGAGCGATCCCAACAGCTCTGGGACTTCCTCGTTGTCATAGAGAATGAAACGGCAGAGCTGGAAATGGATTATGGGGACATGACGATCTGTTGGGCTTATGGAGAGCAGGAGAGCCCCGCAAACGGGGCTGACAACGGGTAACAGACGGATTGAAAAGAAGCAAACGCAATATCTGTAAAACGGACACATACGCATACAAAAAGCGCCTATATGCAGCCGGACTTCTCCTGTAGAATATAGGATGTAAGCCGCCGGAAGCCTGGAACAAATACAAATGTGAATACCCGGTCATACAGGGAGGAAAAAGATATGGAAAAGAAACCGGTCCACGAGATCATCTCCACCATTTTCAGGGCGCTGGCGCTGGCCATGGGTGTTGCCGTTGTGGTGCTGTCCCGCCTGGGTGAGCTGGAAACACGATCTGCCATTACCATGCTCGGCATCGGCCTTGCCTGCGCAGGTCTTGCCATGCTGGAGAAACGGTAATGGAAAATGTGCAGCAGGATACCTGCCCATGCAGGCGCGTAAACTGCCCCCGACACGGTGACTGCGCGGCTTGCCGGGAACACCATCACGCATCCGGCCGTAAACCGCTGACCCGCTGCGAAAAGCTGGAGCGGAAAGTGCAGCGCAGGACTGAAAGACGAGCGGGGAAACCGAAGTGATTCAGAGAGGATTGCAACGATGAAAATTGCCATCATTCACGGACAGAGCCATGAGGGAAGTACCTGCATGGCGGCAAGGGAACTTGCGAACAAGGTCGGCGGGGAAATCCGCGAATTTTTTCTGCCGCGGGATTTCAACAAGCCCTGCCTTGGCTGCTATACCTGCTTTAAAACAGACTTATCCAGCTGTCCGCATTACAAAGAACTGGAGCCACTGGTGGCGGCGATCCTGGATGCGGATCTGCTGATTCTGGCAAGTCCGGTGTATGTGTATCATGCCACAGGAGCGATGATGAGCTTTCTGGACCACTTCGGGACCTGGTGGATGGTCCACAGGCCTTTGCCGGAAATGAGCAGAAAGCAGGCGGTGGCCATAGCCACTGCCGCCGGCGGTGGGATGAAAAGCACCGTGCAGGATATGGCAGACAGCCTGGAAATGTGGGGCATCCGCAAGGTATATAAGCTGGGCCTTGGGGTGCAGGCGGCCAAAGCGGATAAGATCCCGGACGGGATCCTGCGGAAGATCCACGGAAAGACGGACCGGCTGGCCTGCCGGATCCGGAAAAATGCGGGCGGGCGCGGCTGCAACAGCCGGGCGAAAAAGTGGTTTTACGTGATGCGCTTTGCCCACAGGCATTTCCCACCCATGGAGCCGGATCATAGCTATTGGGAAAAGCGGAACTGGCATGGGAAAAGCCGGCCCTGGCGCCAGGACTGACGATCCGGAGCCAACGCGCTGCTTCGGATGCCGGCCACATGATAGGAGAAAATGAGAATGAAAGCACTGAAAAAAATACCGGCTGTGCTGCTGGTGATCGCAGTGATCCTGACGGCAATTTTTCTCGCCGGACGCTATGGGTGGAAGCTGGGCGGCTTCCGCGCCTGCCAGGGTGCGGGGATCACCTCTGTGGAAGTCAGCGGGAAGGCGGTACATATCACAGGATTCTATCCCGGCTCGTTCCCGGAGGGGTTTTGCGGCTACTATGCCAGGGAGCAGGGCGGCAAGCTCTATGTGGGCTTCCGGTTCAGCAGCCTGTTCGGCTTCTTTGAGACAGGGGACTTTACTGTTGGTGTTTCTGTTCCTCACTTTGCTCTTATCGCTGTTTCTGCTGCTCATCGTTTTCGGCAATCACCATGACAGGAGAAAACGGTATCTGAATGTGTCTGTGTTCCTGGCCCTGTTTGCACTTCTGATCGTTCTGGCTGACGATTTTGAACAGACCAGCCAGGGGCTTGCGTCCGGAATATGGTTTCCTGTTCCGATGCTGCTGCTCTGGTGCATTGCCGGCGGAACAGCCCTTCTGCTCTTGTGGGAGATGGCCGGGCTGCACCGGACAAAAGGACAGAACTTTGCCATCACCGGGGTGGCCCCTGGCACCTACGACCTGGTGGCCACCAAAGCGGGACATCTGACCTATACCATCAAAGGCGTCGTGGTGGGCAGCACAGATCTGGATCTGACCAAGAACGCCAATGCGTCTGTCAGCACCATCACGCTGCTTGCGGGAGACGTGGATGGAGACGGAAATATCAACGAATCGGATGTCTCTGTGATCCGCTACGCCAGCAACATCAACAAGCTGGCGTCGTCCGCGGCCAATCCCCTGGCGGATGTGGACGGTGACGGCAACGTCAATGAATCGGATGTCTCCATTGTCCGGTACGCAGTCCATATCAATAAGAATGCCGGCCATTGTACCTATGTCTACGCCCCAAAAGAATAAGGCCATATTTACCATAAGCGCTGATGGATCGCTTTCCCGCACCGTGATCTCAGCTCAGATTCTGAGCCTTACGGTCGCGGCCCGGGCGGAAAATTGCTGTAAAATCTAAAAAAACTTACAGCTTCATCGTTTTGCCTCAGGAATTCCTTACGGTGCAAGCGCCCTGACAGAACAGGGCATCTGCGCCAGATCCGCAGCATCTGTTCACACGCCGGAGGTCACCGGTTCGAGCCCGGTGATCTCCAACAGCCGGAATCCCTTGCAGTACAGCAGCTGCAAGGGATTCCAAATTCTTATGCCGGTTTTGCTGCCCGCGATCCCATGTTCTGATCCTCACCCTCATGACAGAAAGGAGACACGAACAGCGTCTCTTTGCCCGTGCCTCCTTTCCATTGTTTCCGCCTATTCAATTATCTGGAGCAGCCGCCGTGACAGCCGCCGCAGCTTCCGCAGTCGCCGTTGCAGTGCCCGCCGGACCTGTGGGATCTCCACAGAGAACGGACAGCCAGGACCACGACGACAGCCAGCACTGCCAGAACGATCACATTTCCCAAGATACCAGGCATCGTTATGTCCTCCTTTTCTTTACTTCGCGGCCGCCGCGGCCACAGAGGTCAGATTATGGCTCTCATGCTCCCCCTGATAGCCCTTGCGCAGCAGCAGGTACAGGATACCAGCCAAGGCGGCGGCGGCCACCACGGTCCACAGGCTGAATACCGCTTCGCCGGTGATGAGGCCGCCCAGCTGGTAGACGATCATGGACACCACATAGGCAAAGCCGCACATGTAGCCAATGGCACCCAGGGTCCACTTCACGTTGTTCATCTCCCGCTTGATGGCGCCCATGGCGGCAAAGCAGGGGGCGCACAACAGGTTGAAGATCATAAAGCTGTAAGCAGTGATGGCGCCGAAATCCGCGCCGATGGCCACCCAGATGTCATGGCTGTCCTCCAGCAGATCAGCCTCACCGGCGTACTGGTACAGCACACCGAAGGTATTGACTACTTCCTCCTTGGCAATGAGGCCGGTAATGGTTGCAACGGTGGCCTTCCAGGCCATGTCACCCATCCAGCCCAGGGGGTAGAAGATCCAGGCGATGGCGCTGCCGATCATGGCCAGCAGGGAGTCGTTGTTGTCTTCCACGGCCTGCCACACCCCGTCCACAAAGCCGTAGCCCTGGAGGAACCAGAGGATGATGGAGGAGAGCAGGATGATGGTGCCGGCACGCTTGATGAAGCTCCAGCCCCGCTCCCAGGTGGCCCGCAGCACATTGCCCATGGAGGGCAGGTGGTAGGTGGGCAGCTCCATGACGAAGGGGGCGGGTTCACCGGCGAAGGCCTTGAACTTCTTCAGCATGATGCCGGAGAGGATGACGGCAGCGATGCCGATGAAGAAGGCGGAGGTGGCCACCCAGGGGGACTCGCCGAACACAGCGCCGGCAAACAGGCCGATGATGGGCATTTTTGCGCCGCAGGGGATAAAGCCGGTGGTCATGATGGTCATCTTCCGGTCACGGTCCTGCTCGATGGTACGGGAGGCCATGATGCCGGGCACGCCGCAGCCGGTGGCCACCAGCATGGGAATGAAGCTCTTGCCGCTAAGGCCGAAGCGGCGGAAAATCCGGTCCATGATGAAGGCCACACGGGCCATGTAGCCCACGTCCTCCAGAATGGCAAGCAGAAAGAACAGCACCAGCATCTGGGGCACAAAGCCCAGCACCGCGCCCACGCCGGCCACGATGCCGTCCATGATGAGGCCGTACAGCCAACCGCTGACGCCCAGAGAGGTCAGGATGCTGTCAAAGAAGCCGGGGACGATCTCGCCGAACAGCACGTCGTTGGCCCAGTCGGTGCCGAAGGTGCCGATGCCCGCGCCGCCGTCGGCGATGGAGGTACCCATGGCGATCGAGTAGATGCAGAACATAATGACCGCGAAGATGGGCAGGGCCAGGATACGGTTGGTGATGATCTGATCGATCTTGTCGGAGACGGAGAGACTGCCCTTGGGAGCCTTTTTCTTTACCGCCCTGCTCACCACACCGTTGATGTAGGCGTAGCGCTGGTTGGTGATGATGCTCTCGGCGTCGTCGTCCAGTTCCTTTTCGCAGTCGGCAATATGTTCTTCCAGGTGATCCTTCAACGCCTTATCCAGCTTCAGATCAGCCAGGACCTTTTCATCCCGTTCAAAGAGCTTGATGGCGTACCAGCGGAGGTAATTTTCGTCCACCTTGCCCTGGATGGACTCCTCGATGTGGGCAATGGCGTGCTCCACGCTTCCGGTGAACACATGGGGCAGCTCGCCGGCCCTGGAGCTCCGGGCCAGGGCCACCGCTTTTTCAGCGGCTTCCGGGCCGCCCTCACCCTTCAAAGCGCTCATCTCCACGACCTCGCAGCCCAGGGCGGCTCCCAGCTTGCTAAGGTCGATGGTGTCGCCGTTCTTGCGTACCAGGTCGATCATGTTTACCGCCACCACCACAGGCAGGCCCAGCTCGATGAGCTGGGTAGTCAGGTACAGGTTCCGCTCGATGTTGGTGCCGTCCACGATGTTCAGGATGGCGTCGGGCTTTTCGTTCACCAGATAGCTCCGGGCCACCACTTCCTCCAGGGTGTAGGGGGACAGGGAGTAGATGCCGGGCAGGTCCTGGATGACCACGTCCTTGTGGCCCTTGAGCCTGCCCTCCTTCTTTTCCACAGTAACGCCGGGCCAGTTGCCCACGTACTGGTTGGAGCCGGTGAGGGCATTGAACAGGGTCGTTTTACCGCAGTTCGGATTGCCCGCCAGCGCAATTTTGATCTCCATAGCAGTCTCCTTTCAAAACGTTAGTTACAGCTAACTTATAATGAAAATAACAGCGGCCTTCCGCCGCGCTGGTTTAGTGCTGTCACGCCTCGCCTGTTCGCAACGCACGGCTTCCCTCCGTCTCGGGCTGGTCTCTGGGGCCTGCGGCCCCGCCGCCCGCCACACCCGCAAGGGGTACGCCACATCCGTAAGGCGGCAAAGCCGCCAACGGCTGTGCAGTCGCTTCGGTCCATCCGCGCTGCTCACGACGGCTCGGACGCTTCCACCTCGATCATTTCTGCATCCGCCTTGCGCACGCTCAGCTCATAGCCCCGGACATTCAGCTCCATGGGATCGCCCAGAGGGGCCACCTTACGGACGAAAATCTCCACGCCTTTCGTGATGCCCATGTCCATGATGCGGCGCTTCACCGGGCCCTCGCCGTGGAGCTTCACCACAGTAACAGTTTCGCCCACCTTGACATCCTTCAGTGTTTTCATATTTGCTCTCCTCCTGATCAGTTTTCACGTTTCATTCATGCAGCGGCATCGATAAGCGCGCACAAATGCGCAGCAAAGAATCCCTGATTCAGAATACGAATCAGGGCCCTGTTTAAATCATGATACGGTTTGCCATGGTCTTATCCAATGCGATCCGGCTGTCTTTTACCTGCACGATCAGATTTCCTGCCATCTCGCTTACCACTGTCACATCACTGTCCACCACAAAGCCCAATTCTGCCAGGTGCTGGCGCACCTCGTCCTTCCCTGTGATCTTATGAATGGTGACCGTTTCCCCTGTTTTCGCCATCGTCAGCGGCATCATTCCATCGCCTCCCTCTCCTGGAAGTTAGACATATCTAACTTCCCGTCAAAAAATTTGGGTTAGGAGTCTCTAACCCACGGATCGGCATCAGTTTAACACCACTAACCATCCTTGTCAAGAGTGTTTGATAAAAACATCCAACTCTAGTCAGCTTATACTAATCCATGTGCCGCTTTAGCGGCAGTCTCAAAAAAGAAGGACGCCATCTCCTCCGCACTTGTTCTGTCATCGGTGGAGAGCCAGATGAGCGCTGTGTTGAGCAGTGCACCGATATACATGTACAAATGATATTTTTCGATGGAGGATGACGGCATATTGCCCGCCACATTCTCATGGAACCGGTTGAGTTCCTCCAGCAGAACAGTGATGAATCCGGAGCGGTACAGATCCAAAACATATTTCCGGTACTTTTGGAAATACCGGAAACTCAGAAGCATATTCTCATATGAAAAAAAGGTATCCTGTTCAAAGTGGATCTCCTGATAAAAGCTGTCCAAAATGTCCCGAATCAGGGTGACAAAAACATCTTCCTTTGAAGAATAATTGCGGTAGAAGGAGGCCCGGGCCACTCCGGCCCTGCTGACGATCTCTGAGATATGGATATCTGCCAGACTCTTTTCCTCCATCAGGGTAAATAAAGCATTGGTGATATGGGTTTTTACCCGCAGATTCGCCTCTTTCCGCTTGTCCATGGCCGCTCCCTTCATAAGATCTGATACATAAATGAAAATTCTGTCTTACTAGCAGCGATTGATGTGCCTGCTGCAATGTGATACGATTGTTGCATATTTTATCATATTGTTTTTTGATGTCAATGGAGGAACTCTGATATGGCCAACTATTGTCTGAGCTGCTGTTCCACGGTGGATCTGACCCCGGAGCATATGCGGGAGCGGGATATCCGATACGTGTGTTTCCACTTTACGCTGGACGGTGTGGAATATCCGGACGACATGGGCGTCTCCATGTCCTCTGAGGAACTGTTCCGCCGGATGTCCGCCGGAGCTGAAACGAAAACTTCTCAGGTGGGGGTGGCGGGTTACCTTGCGCACTTTGAAGCGATGCTGAAGGAGGGCAGGGACATTCTCCACGTCACCCTCTCCACCGGCCTGTCGGGCAGTTACAACTCTGCCTGCATTGCAAAGGCGGAGCTGGAGGAGCGGTATCCGGAGCGGAAGATCTGCATTGTGGATTCTCTCGGCGCATCCAGCGGCTACGGCCTGATCATGGAGACGCTGGCCGACCTGCGGGACGCCGGGAAGACCATCGACGAGCTCTGCCGGTGGCTGGAAGCCAACAAACTGCGGATGCATCACTGGTTCTTTTCCACGGACCTGTCTTACTATGTGCGGGGCGGAAGGATCTCCAGGACTGCAGGTATGGTCGGGACCATGCTGAACATCTGCCCGCTGCTCAACATGGACAAGAAGGGCTGTCTGACCCCCAGAGAGAAGGTGCGGGGAAAGCGGAACGTGATCAAGCGGATCGTGGATCAAATGGCGTTCCATGCCGAACACGGGAGTGCATACAGCGGGAAATGCTTTCTATGCCAATCCCTGTGTATGGAAGACGCCAGAGCTGTTGCCGCACTGGTGGAGGAACGGTTTCCAAATCTGCAGGGCCCGGTCCGGATCTTCCCCATCGGCACCACAATAGGAAGCCATACCGGCCCCGGTACCATAGCTCTGTTTTTCTGGGGCGATGAGCGAACGGACTGAATATCACAGAACGAGCATCTCAAAAGAACAAAAGGGGGACCGCCCTGATGGGCGGTCCCCCTTTTCCGTATCGGAGCATCCCGGCACACCTTACCGGAAGATGGCCTTGGAGCTTTCCACGCTCTCCGGCAGGACGGCGGTGAAGTGGAAGCAGGTGGCCCGGGCTGGAGGCCAGTCTGGATGAGACGCAGCAGCTCCTCAGGCAGGCGGGCTGCGCCAAGCGCTATGTCAGGAGCAAGCGGGACGCCATCATCAGCCACGGCATCCTCCACCATATCCCCCTCAAAAAGATTAACGACAAGCTCTTCACCGGGAACGAAAAGACGCTGATCTGAAAAAAGGAACCTTCTCCCGCCGTCCCTACGGGGAGGGCAAACTGGACACAGCAGCCCCGGGTGTGATAAAATAGCGGCAATGAACAGGACGATTTCGTCGAAGGGGCGTAGCGCTGTGCCAGTCAACATGAAAGCCATGATCGCGGAGACCTTTCTCACCCTTGCCGGACAGAAAAACGTGGATAAGATCACGGTGAAGGACCTGGTGGAGGCGTGCGGCATCTCCCGTCAGACCTTTTACTATCATTTTCAGGATATCATAGATGTGGTGGAGTGGCTGGTGGAGCGGAACACTCAGACCATGCTGGAGCGGAGCCTGGCGGCGGGAGACCCGCGGGAGGCCATCCGCATCTTTGTGGCCGACGCGGTGGAGAAGCGGGATTTGATCCAGCGTCTTCTGGCCTCCCAGCGCCTGGAGCAGGTGCGTGGGACCATGTTCCAGGCCTTCCGCACCTATCTGCGGGAACTCTTCCGAAGCAGGGAGCCGGCGCAGCCGGTCCGCGTTTCCGACCTGGAGACCCTCATTGATTTCTGTGCCTTCGGCATTGCCGGATTGCTGCTGGAACACTGCCAGAGGCCCCGGACAGACGTGGAACTGCTGACGGACCAGATCTACCGCCTGCTGTCCGGGGAGATGATCCCCCGGGTGGAGCTATAGAGAAAAGACCTCCGGAGCGTGAGCCTCTCACGCTCCGGAGGTCTTTTTTTCCCGCTTCCACGGGTGCAGGTCCAAAAGAAGCTGCACGCCGATGGAGATGAGCTCCAGGCCCAGAAGCACCACATGCTCCCGTACCCGGGATACCGGGTCGATGAGCAGCACCACCGCCAGCAGCAGGCCGATGGCGGCGTGGAGCATCTCTCTCAGCCAGCATTCCCGGTTGGCCATGGCACAGATGGCACGGTTGAGCAGTTCGGAACCCTTCACCAGGCCGAAGATGCCCCAGGCGGTTCCGATCAGGCCGTCGGCCCCGGGGCCCCGGAGCAAAATGGTGCTCCCTACAGCCAGGACCACGATGCCGCTGGAGGTCAGCCTGGTCTCGGCGATGCGGTATTCGCCGGTGCGGAGCCCACGGACCAGACAGGAGAGGCCGGAGGCGGCCATCAGCGTTCCCAGCACGTAGGGAAGGCAGCGGTGGACATGGCTGGGGAGCAGCAGGCAGAGGACGCCAAGCCCCGTCAGCAGGACGGAGAGGACATATGCCGGCCATCCCTCAATGCCTGGCAGCGGTTTGTGGGCATATCCGGCCTGTGGGACAAATTTGCGTTCCTCCTCGGGGTATGTGTGATATGGTTTCATAGCCCTTCCTTTCCGTGCTGCCGGACAGACAGATCACATGGAGATATGTGTTTTGACCGTATCTTAGCGGAAAACGGGGCAGATTGGTATATGCAAGTTGAGGCGTCTGTCCTGACAGAGATCCGTGTCTGTCAGGTATCCTGACACCGGGCGGATTTTGTCAGGACAGAGCGGGAAAATTGCAAGTGGCTTTTCCGGCGGGCCTCTGCTAAACTGCAGTTGCATTTCAAGATCCGGAGGAGAGCTGTCCATGGAACGCAGATGGGGAATGTTTGAGGCCAAGCTGGGTGAATTGGAGCGGCAGTATGCACGGATGCAGGCCTGCCTGCAGGGCTGTCAATCCAGGGACCACGAAGCGCTCCGCCGGGGACGGGAGCAGCTGGCGGACCAGTGCCGGGCGTATGAGGACCTGCTGCGGGAACAGGCGGCGGGCAGCCGCTCCCCTGCCATGGCGGCGATGGCGGATTTTCAACTGGAATACTGCCGGAGAACGGAGGACCTGCTCGCTCAAAACCTGTCTGCCTGGCTGCGCGGCGGAGGCAGCGGCGCAGGGGAAAACCAGTCGGAGGCCATGACGCTCCGCGCGGAGTATGCCATTGATTTCGCGGCTCAGGCCATGCGCTACGCGCTGCTCTCTGCTCTGGCTGCGGCGGAGGAGCAGAGTGGCTGCGAAGAGACAAAGGAGGAACCGGTATGAATGAAGTAAAAAGCCCGAAAAAGCCGCTGATCTATTATTATCTGATCGTCATGCTCGTCCTGATGCTGTTCAATTTTCTGGCTCTGCCCTGGCTGGCCGAGCATCAGATCAAAGAAGTTGACTACAACACCTTTGTCTCCATGGTAGAGGGCGGCCAGGTGGGCCAGGCAGAGATTCAGGAGCAGGACAACCGTATTCTGTTCACGGACAGGGACGGAAAGACCATCTACAAGACCGCCATGGTGCCGGACGCGGACCTGCTGTCCCGGCTGCTGGAGGCCGGGGTCTCCACCAGCGGTGTGGAGATCGAGCAAAGCTCCCTGCTGGTGTCTCTGCTGGGGTGGATCCTGCCACTGATCGTCTTTATCGGCATCGGCCAGTTCATGTCCCGGAAGATGATGCAGAAAATGGGCGGCGGCAACTCCATGATGTTCAACATGGGCAAGTCCAACGCCAAGGTCTACGTAAAGTCCTCCGAGGGCATCAAGTTTTCCGATGTGGCCGGCGAGGATGAGGCCAAGGAGAATCTGACGGAGATCGTGAACTACCTCCATGACCCCGGCAAGTACCAGGAGATCGGCGCCTCCATGCCCAAGGGCGTCCTGCTGGTAGGCCCTCCGGGCACCGGCAAGACCCTGCTGGCCAAAGCTGTGGCCGGCGAGGCCAACGTGCCCTTCTTCTCCATGTCCGGCTCGGAGTTCGTGGAGATGTTCGTGGGCATGGGCGCATCTAAGGTGCGGGACCTCTTTAAACAGGCGAAAGAAAAGGCCCCCTGCATCGTGTTCATCGACGAGATCGACGCCATCGGAAAAAAGCGTGACGGCCAACTGGGCGGCAACGACGAGCGGGAGCAGACCCTGAACCAGCTGCTCACCGAGATGGACGGCTTTGAGGGCAACACCGGCGTCATCATCCTGGCCGCCACCAACCGGCCCGAGTCCCTGGATCCGGCACTGACCCGTCCCGGCCGGTTTGACCGCCGGGTGCCGGTGGAGCTGCCGGACCTGAAGGGCCGGGAGGAGATCCTCAAAGTCCACGCGAAGAAGATCAAGGTGGCAGAGGACGCGGATTTCAACCGCATCGCCCGCATGGCCTCCGGCGCCTCGGGCGCGGAGCTGGCCAACATCGTCAACGAGGCCGCCCTCCGGGCGGTCCGGGACGGCCGCCGGTTTGCCACCCAGGCGGATCTGGAGGAGAGCATCGAGGTGGTCATCGCCGGGTATCAGAAAAAGAACGCCATCCTGACCGACCATGAAAAGCGCATCGTGGCCTGCCACGAAATCGGACACGCCCTGGTGGCCGCCAAACAGACCAACTCCGCCCCCGTACAGAAGATCACCATCGTGCCCCGGACCTCCGGCGCCCTGGGCTACACCATGCAGGTGGAGGAGGGCAACCACTACCTCATGAGCAGGGAGGAGATCGAGAACAAGATCGCCACCTATACCGGCGGCCGGGCGGCGGAGGAAGTGGTGTTCGGCTCCGTCACCACCGGCGCCTCCAACGACATCGAGCAGGCCACCAAGCTGGCCCGGGCCATGATCACCCGGTACGGTATGAGCGACGACTTCGACATGGTGGCCCTGGAAACGGTGAACAACCAGTACCTGGGCGGGGACACCTCCCTGGCCTGCTCCGCCGAGACCCAGGCCCGGATCGACCGGGAGGTAGTGGACCTGGTGAGGCGGCAGCACGACAAGGCCGTCCGGATCCTGACAGAGAACCGGGAAAAACTCGATGAGCTCTCCAAGTTCCTGTATGAGAAAGAGACCATCACCGGTGAGGAGTTTATGAACATCCTGAACGGATGACGCAGGATAAAAGCATCTGAAAAAGCAAAACCATCCGCGGCAGGCAGAAGACGGCCTGCCGCGGATGGTTTGTATTCTCAGCACCGCTGAAAAAAGCCCACCGGCCAAAGGCCGGTGGGCGAAGGGGGGGGAAAGGAAACGGGATCAGGCCCGTCCGTAAAGGCGGGCCGCCTCCCTGATCTTCTCAGTCAGTTCCGCTGTGATCTGGCCGGGCAGCAGCCGCCACTGCCAGTTGCCGCCCAGGGTGCCGGGGGTGTTCATCCGGGAGCCGGCTCCCAGGCCCAGATAGTCCTGCATCTGGGCCACGAAGAGCTCGGCCACGCTGCTCAGGCCGCCCCGCAGGACGCCCCAGTGGAAGCCCTCCGATTCGTTGAGCCCCAGATACCGGCGGGCCATGGTGATGTCTGCCGGGTCGGCCTCGTCCTTCCAGACCATCAGGGGGGCGTTGTCGTGGGTCCCCGCGTAGCAGACGCAGTGGGGCGTGTAGGTGTGGGGCAGGTAATTGCTGGGCTCCCGGGAGTCAAAGGCGAACTCCAGCACCTTCATGCCGGGGAAGCCGGAGTCCTCCAGCAGCTGCCGGACCTCCGGCGTGAGAAAGCCCAGGTCCTCGGCGATGAACTGTATGCTGGGGAAGCGGCCGGTGAGCACCCGCAGCAGGTCCATGCCGGGGCCCTTGACCCACCGGCCGTTTTTGGCGGTGGTCTCGCCGTAGGGCACGGCCCAGTAGCTCTCCAGCCCCCGGAAATGGTCGATGCGTAGGATATCGTACAGCCGGGCGGCGCCCTCGATCCGGCGGATCCACCACTGGTAACCGTCCCGCTTCATGGCGTCCCAGTCATAGAGGGGATTGCCCCAGAGCTGGCCGTCGGCGCTGAAATAGTCGGGGGGCACGCCCGCCACCTCGTGGGGGATGTTCCGCTCGTCCAGCTGGAAGCTGCCGGGGTCGGCCCATACGTCGGCCGAGTCCATGGCCACATAGATGGGCAGGTCGCCGATGATGCCCACACCCCTGTCGTGGGCGTAGGCGCGCAGGGCCTCCCATTGGCGGAAGAACTGGTACTGGATATAGGTGAACAGGCGGACGTCCTCCGCCAGTTCATTCCGGTAACGCTCCACCGCGCCGGGGCGGCGGAGCCGGATGTCCTCATCGGGCCACTCCGTCCAGGCCTTCATGCCGAAGCGGTGCTTCAGGGCCATGAAGAGGGCGTAGTCGGGCAGCCAGGTCCGGTTTTTCTCCACAAAAACGGCCACCGCGCCGGAATCCCGCTGCCAGCCCCGCTCTGCCGCCTTGCGCAGCAGGGGGAGGCGGCCGCGGTAGATGGCCTCGTAGTCCACCCGGGCCGGATCGCCGCCCCAGTGGACGGCGGCCACTTCATCGGGAGTTAGCAGTCCCTCGTCACAGAGCAGGTCCAGGTCCACGAAGTAGGGGTTGCCGGCGTAGGCGGAAAAGCTCTGATAGGGAGAGTCGCCGAAGCTGGTGGGACCAACCGGCAGCATCTGCCACCAGGACTGCCCCGCATCGGCCAGAAAGTCCACAAAGTCCCGGGCGGCCCGGCCCAGGGTGCCGATACCGTGGGGCGAGGGCAGGGAGGAGACCGGCATCAGGATACCGCAGCTTCTTTTCATGCCGGATCCCTCTTAACCCTTGACGGCGCCTGCGGCCACACCCTTGATGATATGCTTCTGGCACAGCAGGTAGATGATGATGATGGGGATGATGTTCATCATGATGGAGGCCATCATGGGGCCCATCTCCACCTTGCCAAAGCTGCCGCGGAAATACTGGATCAGGATGGGGATGGTCATATAGCCCTTGGTGCGGTCCAGCACCAGGTAGGGCAGCAGATAGTCGTTCCACAGCCACATGGTCTCCAGAATGCCCACCGAGATGAGGGTGGGCTTCAGAATGGGGAGGACCACCATGAAGAAGGTCTGGATGGGGTTGCAGCCGTCGATCATGGCGGCCTCCTCGATCTCGATGGGGATGGACTTCATAAAGCCGCAGAACATGAACACAGCCAGGCCCGCGCCGAAGCCCAGGTAGATGATGCAGATGGTGTAGGGGCTGCTCAGGTGCAGCCGGTCCGCCGTGGCGGACAGGGTGAACATCAGCATCTGGAAGGGGACGACCATGGAGAATACAAAGAGGTAGTAGAGGGCCTTGCTGTACCAGCTCTTCACCCGGGTGATGAACCAGGCGCACATGGAGCAGCACACCAGGATGAGCACCACCGAGCTGATGGTGATGACTAGGCTATACCAGAAGGCGGTGAGGAAGCCCTTGGAGGTCAGGGCATTGACGTAGTTGGCAAGGCCCGCGAAGGTCTCGCCGGTGGGGAGCTGGAAGGCGGTGCCTGTGCTGATGGAGGTCTCCTTCTTCAGGGAGTTGAACAAAATCATGAAGATGGGGTACACCCAGGCAAGGCACAGTATACCCAGGACGACCGACAGGATCCGGTCCTTGATCCGGTTACGTTTTCCCATTACTGCTGCACCTCCTTGGAGCGGGTCGCGCGAAGCTGGAACAGGGAGATCACGATGACCAGCACGCAGAAGATGACCGCCTTGGCCTGGCCGTAGCCCTTCCACTGGGGACCGGAGCGGCCGTAGAAGGTCTGATAGATGTTCAGGGCCAGCATCTCGGTCTTGTGGGCGGGATCGCCGCCGGTGAGGGCCAGGTTCTGGTCAAAAAGCTTGAAGCCGTTGGTCAGGCTGAGGAAGAGGCAGATGGTGATGGAGGGCATCAGGTTGGGCAGCTTTACCTTCCACAGGATCTGCCGCTCACTGGCGCCGTCGATACGGGCCGCCTCCAGATAGTCACCGGGGATGGACTGGAGGCCGGCGATGTAGATGATCATCATATAGCCGATCTGCTGCCAGCACATCAGGATCACCAGGCCGATGAAGCCATAGGGCGCGTGAAGGGAGAGCAGGGGCTTGCCCAGCAGGGTCAGCACGCAGTTGAGCAGGATGTTCCAGATATAGCCCAGCACGATGCCGCCGATCAGGTTGGGCATGAAGTACACCGAGCGGAACAGGTTGGTGCCCTTGATCTCCCGGGTCAGCGCCAGGGCGATGGCCAGGGCGGCCAGATTGATGCACAGGGTGGATACCACCGTGAACAGGGCGGTGAACCAGAAGGCATGGAGGAAGTCGGACTCCGTCAGGGCAAAGATGTAGTTTTTCAGGCCGTTGAAGCTGGCCCGGTCGATGGTGATGAACTTGCAGAAGGACAGATAGAGGCCCTGCAGGAAGGGCCACACAAAGCCGATGATAAATGCCGCCAGCGTGGGGACGACGAACACCGGCCAATATCGCCGGATGGTTTTTTCCACAATATCCCTCCTAGAGATGGAATGAGCCGCGGGTCATACCGGGGGGATTCCCCTGCGGGCAGAGCAAAAAAAGGAACGGGGCGGGCGGAAGGCCCACCCCGTTCTGATAAACTGTGCGGTGCGCTGTGTATTAGCCGTTGAGGGCGGCGTACTCGCTGGCCCAGCCGTCCACGAACTGGGAGACCACATCGTCCCAGGAGCCGCCGGCGGTGTAGGCGGTCAGAGCGGAAGCCAGCTCATCCTTCCAGGTCTGGGAGGGAATGGTGAGGAAGGCCCAGCCAACGGGAGTCTTGCCCGCGGCGGTGTAGGCGGCGTCCTGCTTGACAAACAGGTTGGGGGACTCCTGAGCGGCCTTGAAGGGGATGACGAAGCCCATGTCCTCAGCCATGGCCTTGGTGCCCTGCTCGGAGGTGACGCACCAGTTCATGAAGTCCAGAGTGGCCTGGATGTCCTCTTCCTTGGCGGTGCCGTTGACGCACCAGTAGTTCTCAGTGCCGGTGCACAGGCCCTGGTTGGCCTCGTCGCCCACGCCCACATAGATGGGGATCATGGCCAGATCGTCATCGGTGAACTTGCCCTCGCCCACCAGGTTGCCGTACTCCCAGGAACCGTTCTGGAAGAACGCGGCCTCGCCGGCCAGGAACTCGTTGCGGGAGTCGTCGCCGGTCTTGCTGGCCAGGACGGCGGGCTCGCAGGTGGAATTGTTGATGTACAGGTCAAAAATGGCCTTGTAGTTGTCCAGATAGGTGCCCTCGATGGCGTCGGTCACGCCGATGCCCTTATCCTGGTACTCGAAGTAGATGGGCATGTTGGCCAGGTGGGTCTGGAAGCGCCAGTTGGAGGAGCCGTCCATGCCGGCGGAGGAGAAGGCGGCGAAGCCCAGCTCATCCTTGCGGGCGGTGATGTCCTCGGCACAGGCCTTCAGGTCGGCGAAGGAGTCGATGTCCTCCACCTTGTAGCCGGCCTTGTCCAGCAGGGTCTTGTTGGCGATGATGCCGTAGGACTCGATGACGTAGGCAATGCCCAGGGTGGCGTCGCCGTCCTTCAGGGCGAAGGCGTCGCTGGTCAGCTGGCCCAGCACATCGGAGCCGGTCAGGTCATAACAGTAATCTTTCCAGTTGGCCAGACCCACAGGGCCGTTGACCTGGAACAGGGTGGGAGGATTGCTCTTGGCGATCTCGCTCATCAGGGTCTGCTCATAGGTGTTGGAGGCGGCGGTGACCACGGTGACGGGCACGCCGGTCTCTTCGGTGTAGGCCTTGGCCAGGTTCTGCCAGGCCTCGTCCTGCTCGGGCTTGAAGTTCAGGTAGTACACGGAGCCGGAGGCGGCGGGCTTGGCGGGGGCGGAGGCGGCGGGAGCGCTGCTCTCACCAGGAGCGGAGGAGGGCTGGCTGGTGGTGCCGCCGCAGCCGGCCAGAAGACCGGCGCAAAGAGACAGGGAAAGCGCGAGTGCGATTACCTTTTTCATTTTGATACTCCTTTTCCTCTGATGGTTGATTGAGGATAATATCTATTTTTACATCCGAAGATGCAAAAATCAGTTGAGGGCGGCGACACTGTCGCCGGTGCGCAGGGTGGTCTTCACCCGCACATGGCGGTTGCCCACCCGTTCCTCCACCATGTCCAGCAGGATACGCACGGCCTCTCCGCCCATCTCGGCCTGGGGTTGGATCAGGGTGGTCAGGGTGGGGACGGTATAGGCGGACATGTCAATGCCGTCAATGGCGATGATGGAACAGTCCTCCGGGACGCGGCGCCCGCCGTCGTGCAGGGCTTTCATGGCGGCCACCGCCATGGAGTCGGCGATGGCGAATACGGCGGTGAAATCCTGCCGCCGCTCCAGCAGGCGGCGGATGCTCACGTAGGACGCCGCCATGTCAAAGTCGCCGGTCTCGGCCACCAGTTCCGCATCCAGGGGAATGCCGTTCTCCGTAAGGGCCTGGCAGTAGCCCCGGTAGCGCAGCTCGCTGATGGAGTGGTCGCAGACCGAGTCCAGAAGTACGGCGATCTTCCGGTGGCCGTTGCGGATAAGCAGCTCCACCGCCCGGCGGGCCTCCTCCTGATCGTCGATGGACACCGAGGAATAGGCCGACCGGTCCAGGCTGCCGAAGCTGTTGGTGAAAGAGCAGCAGACAAAGGGAATATCCAGCGCCGCCGTCTGCTCCGGCGTGTAGTCGAAGCAGCCGCCCAGCAGGATAAGTCCCCGCAGCCGTTTGGAGCGGGCCAGACTGGCGCCGGCCTGTATCTCATCCTCCCCGGAGCGGATCTGATGGAGGACCATGGTGTAGCCCGCCTGGCCGATGGCGTTCTCGATGGCCCGGATGACTCCGGTAAAAAAGGGGTTGCCCACACCGCGGACCACCAGGCCGATGGCGTCAGACTGGGGGCGTACCAGATCCCGGGCGCTGTTGTTGGGCACATAGTGGAGCTTCTCCACCGCCTCCATGACCCGGGCGCGGACGGCGTCACTGACGTCGGGATGGTGGTTGAGCACACGGGAGACAGTGCTGACGGAAACGCCGCTGTATTCGGCGACATCCTTGATGGTCATCGATCCGCCCTCCTCCCGCCTGAAGTATGATACCATCCATATGACTGGAAACGTTACTGGAAACGTTTCCAGTCTAATTGCACTTATATTTTATACATATAAAAGGGGAGGATGTCAACTACTTTTATTAAATTCATCAATTGTACTAAAGTGTGGATATTAAAACTATGCGTAATCCCGAAACGAAATGCGCAAGTTGGGAATTAACGGCCAGCGGTGATCCGGGTGCTGAAGACCTGTGTTGCCTTTTACCGGCAGGGGGGAGGACGTATGACCAGGAAGGAACTGGTGCAGTTTTTTTATTGAGGGCTATGACAAGCAGAATTACGATTTTGTTCTCAACAGTCTGGCGCCTGACTATGTGGACCACAGCCCCGCAGGGGCGCGGAGGCAGAAAAAGCCCCCGGATACAGCGTCCGGGGGCTTTTGGTGCGAAATGGATCAGATCTCGTTGCCGGGGAACTTGGGAATGCCGTCGAAGCCTGCCTGCAGCTCTTCGTCGGTGGGGATATGGTCGGTCATCTCACCGTTGTGGAACTTCTCGTAGGCCACCATGTCAAAATAGCCGGTGCCGGTGAGGCCGAAGAGGATGGTCTTTTCCTCACCGGTCTCCTTGCACTTGAGAGCCTCGTCAATGGCCACCCGGATGGCGTGGCTGGACTCGGGGGCAGGCAGGATGCCCTCCACCCGGGCAAACTGCTCGGCGGCCCGGAAGACCGCCGTCTGCTCCACGCTGACGGCCTCCATCAGCCCGTCGTGATAGAGCTGGGACAGGATGGCGCTCATGCCGTGATACCGCAGGCCGCCGGCGTGGTTGGGGCTGGGGATGAAGCCGGAGCCCAGGGTGTACATTTTGGCCAGCGGGCACACCATGCCGGTGTCGCAGAAGTCATAGACGAACTTGCCCCGGGTGAGAGAGGAGCAGGAAGCGGGCTCCACGGCGATGAAGCGGTAGTCGGCCTCGCCCCGGAGCTTTTCGCCCATGAAGGGGGAGATCAGGCCGCCCAGGTTGGAGCCGCCGCCGGCGCAGCCAATGATAATATCGGGCTTGACGCCGTACTTGTCCAGCGCGGCCTTGGCCTCCAGGCCGATGACCGACTGGTGGAGCAGTACCTGGTTGAGTACGCTGCCCAGCACATAGCGGTAACCGGGGGTGGAGGTGGCGGCTTCCACAGCCTCGGAGATGGCACAGCCCAGGCTGCCGGTGGTGCCGGGGTGCTCGGCCAGGATCTTTTTGCCGATCTCAGTCTCGGCGGAGGGGGAGGGAGTGACCGAAGCGCCGTAGGTGCGCATGACCTCCCGGCGGAAAGGCTTCTGCTCATAGGACACCTTGACCATGTATACCTTGCAGTCCAGACCCAGGTAGGCACAGGCCATGGAAAGGGCGGTGCCCCACTGTCCGGCGCCGGTCTCGGTGGTTACGCCCTTGAGGCCCTGCTGCTTGGCATAGTACGCCTGGGCGATGGCGGAGTTGAGCTTGTGGGAGCCGGAGGTGTTGTTGCCCTCGAATTTATAGTAGATCTTGGCAGGAGTGCCCAGGGCTTTTTCCAGGCAGTAGGCCCGGACCAGGGGAGAGGGACGGTACATCCGGTAGAAATCCCGGATCTCTTCGGGGATGGGGATATAGGCGGTGTCATCGTCCAGCTCCTGGCGGACCAGCTCCTCGCAGAACACGCCGGAGAGCTCCTGGGCCGTCATGGGCTGGAGGGTGCCGGGATTGAGCAGGGGGGCTGGCTTGTTCTTCATGTCCGCGCGCACGTTGTACCAGGCCTTGGGCATCTCGTTCTCTTCCAGGTAGATCTTGTAGGGAATGTTGTTCTTGTCGCTCATGATTACAGTCTCCTTTTCCTGATGAGATGGATTAGGGACAAAAAAACGCTTCTGTCCCTGCGTTCTGCTGGGACAGAAGCGTTACACTTCTGCGGTGCCACCCGGCTTGGCGCGAATACGCGCCCACTTTGCGCATGCCGACACATGCCGCGCTTTGTTAACGGAGCCGCACGCTCCGGCGCCCCTACTGCCTGCAGGCATTCGGTTTGCCCTCGGCAGGCCATTCGCCCCCGCTGTCCGTGCCGCCGTTCCACCCCAGGCGGCTCTCTGTGCCGTACGCACGGGAGATACTTACCCTGCCTCATTGGTTTATGACAGGATGTTAGCACATTAAAGCGATGATGTCAAGAAGAAAAAACGGAGGACGGCAGATATTTTCTGCCGTCCTCCGCGAAACGGATCAGCCGCCCATGTAGGAAAAGTGCATGTAATCGTGGTAACCCTGGTTGGGGTCGGTATCATAGGCCCAGGCGTTGCCGCCCCAACTCCAGCCGTGCTCGGCAAAGATGCGCACCACCGAACCGCCGGCAGGGATAGAGTAGGGATTGGAGCCCGGATTCCACAGGCTGCCGGCCATGGCTGCGCCGTCCCGGACCTGATAGTTCTCGTTGGAGTTGATGTCGATGGCGGTGCCGCAGTTGTGCTCACCGGTGGCGGAATCGCCCCGCCAGGAATAGCCGCCCACGTCGTGGATGGGGAAACGCTCCGGATCGTTGTAGATCTCGGTGAAGATGGCCTTCACGTCCTCGGCCAGGGCGGCATGGACGGAGAGACTCATGGTGGAAGAGACCTTGCTCCCGCCCGAGAGCTTCCACACGGGCACGGTCACCGTGGTCATGTGGGCCTCGGCCTCGCTGCGGCTGGTAAAGCGGCGCTGATTCTCATTGCCAAAGAGGAGCAGATACTTGCGGGGGTTCTCGCCCTGGTACTTCAGGAGGAAGTCCTGCCGGTAGTAATCCTCGTAGGAGGCCTCGCCCCGCTCCACCTTGTCCCAGAAATCGGCCTCCTGGATCTCAGTCTGGGTCATGGCACGCAGGGGCACGGTATAGCGCTCCGCCGCGGAACTGACCGTTCCGCAGCTGCCGCTGGAGGTATAGTGGGCGGGGGCGTACTCGTCGGCCAGGGAGGAGAGCCACTGGCCCACATAGCTCTCCACAGTCACGTCTGAGCCCAGGGCAGCCCCGTTCTGATCCACAAAGTGGAGGGTGACGCTCTTGTCCTCATAAAAACGGACCCCGTCCACCTGATTCAGAGCACGGATGAGAAAAACGGTTCCGTCGCACCGCTGGAGCGGATCGCCGCCGCCAAAGGAGCCGTCGCTCTTGCCTTTGATGATCCCAAGGCCGAACAGGCGGGACACGGCGGAACGGTACAGGGGATCCAGACTGCCCCAGTCGGGCAGCTCCTCCTCGGCCGAGGGGGACCAGGAGTAGAGGTAGTACTGATCCACCTCCTCCGGGAGCGCCCGGTCCAGCAGCACGGCCACATCCTGGCGGCAGATGCGCCCGGACAGATCATCCCCGTCCACCGGGAGGAAGTCGTCCTCCGTCAGCAGGCCGCTGTCACAGGCGGCCTGATAGCCGGCCCGGTCCCAGGCCAGTCCCTGAGCCACGGCTCCGGTATAGTCCTCCGGAGCGAAAGTGCGGGTGAGCATGGCCAGATACTGGCCCCAGGTCAGCGGATCGGCAGGCGCCATGCGGCCGCCGCCTACGCCGCTGAGGATGCCAAGGCCGGCGGCCCGGTCCATATCCTCATAAGCCCAGTGGGAGGCGGGAAGATCGGGATAGGAGGCGGCGTGGGCGGGCACGGCGCTTACAAACAGGAAAAGGACCAGCGCCAGAAGGGAAAACCGTCCGGGGTGTTTCGTCATGTGTATCCATCTCTCTTCTTTTTTTGTTTTGCGCAGGGCAGATTTTATAAAAACTATACTGCGCCTTTCTTCGGGATGCAAGAAAAAATAGTTCGAAACGGGAATGACCCTCCGTAATCCCGGCATGCCGCTCTTGCGGCTTTGTTCCGTACGCATTATAATAATGTCTGCTGAATAAACCACTTTGCGGTTTATTCGTGTGGCAGCAGCCGCACAATTCGATTAAAAGGGCCATTCTCAGCCCTTTTAATCGAATTCAGGCATTATAATAAAGAGAGCATATCCGGGCATACCAGGAGGGGATGGAATGAGAACACACTGCTTCCGCCTTCACAGGGGCGATGACCTGCGGGGGGCGATGGAGGACTACGTCCGCGCCCATCATATCCGGGCGGCGGTGGTGCTGTCCGCCGTGGGCTGCGTCAGCCGGGCCAGGCTGCGGGACGCTTCCGGGGTCAATATCCGCACGCTGGAGGAACACCTGGAGATCGTCTCCCTCATGGGCACTCTGTCCGAAGAGCGGACCCATCTGCATATCTCCCTTTCCCGGGAGGACCTGTCCACTGTGGGCGGCCACCTGAAGGAGGGATGCATCGTCAATACCACCGCCGAGATCGTCCTGCTGGAGCTGACCGGCGTGGCCTTTGGGGCGGGCTATGACCCCGAGACCGGCTATGAAGAGCTGGTTATCTCACATTTGGAGGAACCGATATGATCCTGAACGTACTGGCCGTAGGCGATGTGGTGGGCGAGAGCGGGCTGGACTGCCTGGAGCGCCGGCTGCGGAGCATCAAAAGGCACAAGGACATCCACTTCACCGTGGTCAACGGGGAGAACGCCTCCGGCGTGGGCATTCTGCCCCGGCAGGCCCAGGCTATTTTTGATGCGGGAGCCGACGTGATCACCCTGGGCAACCATACCTGGAACCGGCTGCAGATCGCCGATTATCTGGACGAGAACCCCTATATCCTCCGCCCCGCCAACTACACCAGCCGGGTGCCCGGCCGGGGCTGGGGGGTGTACGAGGGGCCCCGGGGGCTGCGGATCGGGGTGCTCAACCTCATCGGCCGGTGTGAGATGGACTGCAATTTCGACAACCCCTTTACCGCAGCGGATCACTGGGTGAAAAACGGCGGGGCTGACGTGATCCTGGTGGACTTCCATGCCGAGGCCACCAGCGAGAAGGGAGCTATGGGCTGGTATCTGGACGGCCGGGTACAGGCGGTATGGGGCACCCACACCCATGTACCCACCGCCGACGCGCAGATCCTGCCCAAGGGGACGGGCTTCGTCACCGACCTGGGCATGGTGGGACCGGCCCGCAGCGTGCTGGGCATCCGGCCCCAGCAGGCCATCAACCGCTTTCTGGGCGGCCTGCCCCAGCGGTATGAGCAGGCCGACGGCCCCTGCAAGCTCAACAGCGTCTGCTTTTCCATTGACACCGCCAGGGGCGTGTGCGTGGCGGCGGAGCGGCTGGATATCGAGGAATAAAGCTAAAAATTCCCCCTGCCATCTGAAGTGACCCCGAAAAGTTAGACAATATTTCGAAGCAAAAATTGTTCAAGCAACCGAAAGGGCTTGTTGTCTGTGAAGAGCAGGCGGCAAGCCCTTTAGCTTCGCCTTGATACGGTGGTTATTGTAATAGTCCAGATAAGCAATCAGTTCTTGCTTGAAGTGTTCCATGGAATCAAATTCTTGCAGATAGAGCAATTCGCTTTTGAGCAGACCGAAGAAGTTTTCCATGACAGCATTGTCCAGACAGTTTCCTTTCCGGCTCATGCTCTGCCGAATGCCTTTCTTCCGGAGCATCCGCTGGTACTGTTTGTGCTGGTATTGCCAGCCCTGGTCAGAATGGAGGATCAGGTCTGTCCCATCCGGTATCTTTTCAAATGTCTGATCCAGCATGGTGGTCACCATGCTCAGAACAGGCCGATCCGAGATCGTATAGCTGACCAGATCGCTGCTGTGCAGGTCGAGGATCGGCGAGAGATACAGTTTCTCTCC
>NZ_JBQHUB010000016.1:0-67186 GCF_052065415.1 Pseudoflavonifractor sp. HCP28S3_F10
TATTGTCATAATGCTGATAGATTCGGTTCCAGTCTTTGAGATTTACCTTTCCGTCACCTGTAACATCACCAAGCAGGCAAATCTTCACATCCTGCGTCACATTCTCCGCGCTCACGGTGATAGTGTACTCGCGGGTGACGTGGTTCTGCTTCATCACCTTCATGGTGTAGGTGCCGGACTCCACGCCTGCGATGGAATAGCTGGCGGTATTGCCTTTGACGACTGCTTCATACGCCGCCTCGGATGCGCCGCTCTCAATGAGCTGAATGGTCACATCGTCGGTGTCGCTGTTAAAGCTGGTCGCCGTGCCGGAAACCGTCACGCCGGCAGAAGCCTCGCCCGGCATGGTAAACTCCGCGTAGAAGTTCGCATGATCGCCCCAGTTTCTTTCTACGGTGCCGTACTGGGTATCCGCGACGGTGCCGTCCTCTTTATAGACCTTAAACCGGTTGACCGTATATTCCGCAAAGCTGTAACCGTCGGCCGCAACCGCATAGGCGTATGCCCGATAGGTTCTGCCCGGCTGGAGGGTGCTCCAGTCGAGAAGCTGTGAAACAACCCTGCCGTCCTCAACCAGCCACCATGCATACTCAAAGGTTTCGCCGTCCACGTAGTCGGCGTAAGCATCGACCACACTCACAGAGGGCGCTGTTTCGCCCACAGTGGGCACGCCGTCAAGCTTGAACTGCACCATCCCCACAGGGGTGTTCTCGTCCTGAGTCCTTATGGATATGTACTGATAATCGTTCCAGTTGGGCTCCGTTTTCGGGTCTGTCCAGGCGTTGGCGCCGTTGGAACCGGTGGGAGAAGTAGCGTCAAGGAATACGGAGGTGGTATATGCGGGATAGAGCACCTGCTGAGCCCGATATTCCGGCTCCGGATAGAGATTTGCCGCCTTGCCGCCGTTCTTTCCCATCAGGGTCAGGTTGCTGTCGCCCATAACGGTAATGGTCTTGGAATAATTGGTTGCGTTAATGGCGTAAGAAGAACTGCTTGGTGCGGTTGCCGTCACATCCGCATTTTTCAGGGTCAGGGAGCTGGAAACGTTGATACAGCCCGTAATATTCACCGTGCAGTTTTCAACGGTGTATGCTCCGTTGCGGAACGGATAATTGTTAATATTCAGGGTGTCCGTATCCTTTCCGTTCCAGCCTACGATACGGGCTGATGCGGTACCATCGGCGTCGTCGCTTTTCAGTATGTTGATAGCATACGACGCATTGGAGGTAACGCTGCCGGACACCTTAATTGTCAGCTCTCTTGCGGTTTTTCCGGCAGGAGTATAATAAAGAATTCCGAAAACGTTGCTTGGAATATATCCGCCGTCGCTGAAATCCACACGTTCGCCGCTGCCGGAGGTGATTTCTACGCCGTCCCACAGCCGCAGTTCGTTTTTATAGGGCAGATATACGGCGGTGGCGGCGGTGCCGGTGGCGCTGTTGTCGGTATAGGCAAGAGATCTTTTATTCTCGCTGGTCACCTGCACGCCGTTTACCCACAGGTCGTATTCCACGGGAAGAACGTTGATGTAGGAGTCATCGGAGTCCGTGTAGCCGCCGGGGCCGTAGACGCGGCAGTAGATGTGGCCCAGTCTGCTGTTGTAATCGTAATAATTCATTACCAGCGTGTCGGTGTTCTGGGTTCCCTCCTGATAGTACAGAATCTGCTTTTCCAGCACATAATCCGTACCGACCTGGTTCACGTAATGCCACTCGTAGCTTGTAGCGTTTTCCGCTTCCACATGGAGGGAGAAGCCCTCGCCCTCGTCAATGTTCAGGTTATATGCGGGCTGGGTGGTGATGACCGGCGCAGGGTAAGCCGCGTCGAAACAGTAGCAGCAATCCACCGACTCTTGAGTTGCCCGGCTCAAAAAGCCCTTCTTGCCGTTGACGGTAACCGTCATGGTGCTGTTTGTGGTGTTAAAGGCGTAGCCTTCCATGGCGTTCATGGTCACGACAATCATGTAGGCGTGACCTTCCTTAAAGAAGTCGCCTTCGGAAAGGTAGCGGTTTTCGTCCCAGTCAAACCAGCGCACATTGCGCATTTCAGCGCCTGTGGCTGTGGCTGTAGCGGTAAAGTCCACCGTTTCGCCGATTACCGGCGCCGTCACGTCCGTAATTTTAACGGAGCTTATTTTGGCGACGGGGGTGATTTCTATGGTATAGCCCTTAAGAGAGGAGACATGCAGGTTCGTAACTTCTTCGCCGTCCACCGTTACGGTTGAGGTGGGGTTAATATGATCCTCAAGATACTTACTGCCCACACAGGAGGAGCCGGTGGCCTGCTTTATAACGCCGGGCTCGCCGAAGCTCTGGAACAAAAGTCCGTTTATGGTAAAGTTACCCGCCTTGCGGGCGTTATACAGAGAATCATAGATATGGGCGTAGTTTATGGTCATGGAGCCATATTGTAGCTCCACGTTATAGGTGCCCTCGGCGGGAGAACGCGTGGACAGGAACTCGCCGCCGTTCAGGATGACCTCGGCATTTTCGCCGCTGACACTCATGCAGCGGCCGTAACCGCGGTTCTGGAAGCTGCCGCCGTTGACGGTAAGCTTGCCTGCTCCGGAGATTCTAATAACATTGAGAAGTTTACTGGATTGTCCTTCTGTAATCAGTGCGCCGCCGCCCACGCTGTCATTAATGGTCAGCGTTCCGCCGCCGAAAACCGTAATCATGTCGTCAGCAATCAGACGAACATGAAGAGTGTGTCCACGCAGGTCAAGTATGACATTCTGCCCATTATCGACTTCGACACCGTATATATAGAATGTTTCTGTAGAATAAGCCTCGTCCGCATTCAGAGCGATATAGAAGGGAGTGCCGTCCGTAGGGGCACTGTGTATCGCTTTCAACTGGTCGAAATTGCTCACAAAAATCGGTTTATCTTTGCTTGTGCCGTCGTTGGGCATGACAACCATGGCAGACCTACCGTCTATGGTAGTGGCGTAATAAAAGTACCCCTCGGGGATTTTGGTGCCGTTAAGAGTAATGATGCCCCGGGGACCGCCGATTGCCGTGCAGCTGTGGAATGTCACATTTGCTCTGCCGCCCACGTAAATTCCGAAGCCCGCGTCCGGGTCGTCATCGCTTGTGATAAAGGTGCCTCCGTCCACTGTGACGTTGCCCAGCTCGAACGTGGCCCCAGAACCGCCTGCCTTCGTGTTGATGAAGGTACCGCCGTTGATTTGAGTGGTGCCGCCTTGTGTCCATATTGCATCGGGATATGTGCCGTTGGTAACTTCAAAGGTGCCGTTTTCAATGGTCAGTTTGCCGCTGGAGGAAACATAGACTGTTGCCTGTCCTTCACCGCCGCTCACGCTGCTGGTCATCTTGCCCGTGCCGGCACTGCTGCTGTCCCGGATGGTAAGGCTGCCTATGAGCAGTTGAACAACGCCGGTGTCCGTGGTGGTGCCCGACCGGGAGACGGTATAGCCGTTCAAATCCAAATCCACGCTCTGTAAAGCATTGGACAAGTTCAGTGCAGTACCGTTGGTGCTTGCGCTGTAGCTGATGTCGCTGCCCAGCTTGATATAGCGGGTGGTGTTATCAGGTGTGTTCTTCATCAAATCCAGCAGCTCGTCATAATCGGTGACTATGTAGGGGTCGCCCTCCGTACCGCTGCCGCTGTAGGCCGACGCCGTCATGCTCATGGCCGGGAGCAGACCCAGCACCATCACCAGCGTCAGCAGCAGACTGAGCAGTTTGTTTGTTCGTTTCTTCATGTTTGACCTCCTAACTCCTGAAAGGTTCATTCTCCGGCCCGCCGGGGCCGGGGTGGGGATTCTTGCCTGGTGATTCCTCCGCCTCCACGCTGAACAGCAGGCTGCGGAGCGCCTCTTTTTCCTCCGCCGTGGGCGGCCGGGAGCGGCTGATGTACCCGCCCAGGCAAACAGGGGTCGTGTCCTCGTTGGCCGTCAGGCGGAAATTCAGGTAGGAGTAGCCGTCCTTCCGTGGGGGGAAATAGACTCCGTACAGGTGCAGGCCGTTTTCCGTGTAGTCCACGACTTGACTCTGAACGATCCTGTCATCGGACAGGAGGTCGTTCCACTTCCAGTTGGGAGGAGGGTCCTCCAGGTAGAAGTTCACGCCCGTGTCCAGTGTCTCCACAACCAGGCTGGACTGGCCGTGAACGCTGGGACCATCATAGAAGAAATGCCAGGATGGCGGAATCTGGACGCGCCAGCCGCACCAGATCACCGTTCTGCCGCCGGTCAGCCACTTTCCCTTTTCGTCCTCAGCGGTCAGCGGCTGGGGAGGCGGTTCCCGTACCGGGGGGCGGTCTGGGCTTTGCGCTTTGTGGCGAAGAAAGCCAAATAGTTCAGATAGTTTTTGATTGCCCGTCGTGTCTCCCTCCTTTCCCGTGGCGGTCAGGGCCGCCGGGTGTGGTGATTCATTGCTCTGAGGTTAAACCAATGCCGTTGATCACATCGGTCCAGGTCTCAGATTTCAAAATCTGCTCCGCGGTCACATCGGGAGCTGTTTTTGCGAGGAAGAGAAAATGCCTGACGCTCCCACCGGGGCCCTGCACATCCTTGCAGCCCTGCAGACGGTAAAGCTGGACGCCCCGGTCTCCGGGATCTCCGCCGGGCTTGTAGGACAACACGACACTGCCGCCCTGAACCGTAACGGTCATCCGTCCGGTGAATTCCTCGGCCTGGAGGATACCCGCCGTGGAGGCCGGCTGGTCTGTCTCGCAGCAGGAAAGGACAAACATGCCGTCATCCGCCCGGATATAGAGGCAGTCGGTGGTATCGTTTTCGTCCTCTGGTTTCCAGTAAGACACCCCGGGTACCGCCGGAAGGGCAAAGCCACGGTAGGTCATAGGGCCTTTCACATATTCCATGTCCAATGCTTCTTTGCAGTCCACGCCTTTCTCACCCGCTTTCTTCAAATCGGTTGCCAAACGCTTACAGGCTGTCCATAACGGCAGCCATATACTGCTCGGTAACAGACCCAAAGAGAAACGCGTCGACCAGTCCGTCCTTCTTGGCTTGTTTCACGCTTTCCGCCAGGGCTTTGTCCGCCGCATCATCCACCAGCATGACCACCTTGCAGTCCGGGTTGTTCCTGGCAACCGCTTCCCGGATGGCCAACCGTTCCTCCAGCATCCAGGGCGTATATCCCGTCACCTCCATGAGGAGGGCGTAGGGCCGGAACATCTTGCACCGCTCCACGGTCTTGCTGGGGGATTCGGAAATAATGATGTGGTATTCTTCCAGCTCTTGCAGCAGCATACGCTGGATCGTTCTTGCATACAGTCCGCTTTGAATATCGAGAATGATTCTTTTCATCATACCACCTGCCTTCTCTGAAGGAGCTGCGGACATAAGCTCCTGATTCTCCAATTCTCATTATACGGATTCTTTTGAGTTTGTAACTGTCACTTGTGTCAGTATCAGTGAAAAAAGAGGTAAAAATTTTCAAAAAAATAAGTGCCCGGTCACCGTGAAGTGGCCGGACGCTGTTTTTACTCTTCGTCCTCAAATTTTACGATCAGGGTTTTCTGGATGATGGCTGTCAGCAGTGCGTTTTTGTTCTTGAAGCCGCTCCGACCCACGATCTCGTCCAGGTTCCACCGGACGCCGCGGCTGGTGAGATGCACTCTTTCCGCGATCTCGTCGTAGCCCAAGCCATCCGAAAACAGCCGGAGTATTTCCAGCTGCCGGGGCGTGAGCTGGGCCGAACGGATGTCCTTCAGTTCCACGTCAGGTGAGGTGTCCGGGAAGATATGCTCTCCGGCCAGGGTCCGCTCAATGACCTCCATCAGGTCCGCGTCGCCGTGGTCCTTGTACCACAGGCTGTCGGCGCCGCCCGCCCGGGCCTGCGCCAGCACTTCCGGGTCAATGAGGGAGGTCGCCGCCACTACCTTCGTGCGGCAGCCGCTCTCTTTGATGCGCTTTCCCGCCGCAAGGCCGGAGTGGTCGTGGAGGGTCAGCACGTCCATCAGAACCAGATCCACGCTGCCGCCTCGACAGGCGTCCACCGCTTCAATGGCATCCTGAAAAACGCCGACCACCCGATAGCGGGGATCATCGGCAAACATCTTTTCAAAGTGCTGCCGCATGTAGGCATTATCTTCCACAATGATCACTGTGGTCATAGTTCTTGTTCCCTCCTTGGAAGATTGAGGATCAGTGCGAAGGCCGGCCGATGGGAGACCGACATTTCGCCGCCGGCGCTCTCCACGCTCCGGCGCAGGGAGGACAGACCGCCGCCCTCCGTGATCTCCCGCTCCGGGATCTTTCCGTTGTTGGTGATAATCACCCGATAGATGTCGGCCCGCTCCACGACCTCCACCCTGACCCGGTCGCCCCCGGCGTGGTTAACGCAGTTGGTGACGCACTCCCGTGCAGCGGCGGCGATCAGTCGCTCTATATCCGGGTTCTGAGGGATATAGCCGTCCAGCTCCAGCGTCACATGCATCTCTGCTGCTTTCTGCCGCGCTTCCTCAAAGGTGCCGCGGGCCGCCGGGAAGTCGTTGGAGAAATAGCTGATGGCGTCCTTCAAAACCGCCAGCTGATGCTCCACATCTCCGTCTCCGCCGCCGTTCATCATCTCGGAGATGGCGATGAGGCTGGCGCCGATGTTGTTGTGAATCCGCATTTTCAGTTCCAGTGTTTCCTTTTCCCGAATTCGCTCAGACAGGCGCTGGAACATTTTCCGGAGCTTGGCGATGACCCGCCGCAGCTCCGCGTTGTCCCGCTGCAGCCGGGCGTTTCCCTCGTATAGCTCCGTCACATTCTGGGCGAGGATCTGGGTGACTCCATCTATGCCCTCCAGCGCCGTAGTCTGGAATCGCCATACCCGTCCGTCTGGGAACCGGCACAGCGGCGGGTTCGGTTCCAGGCGGGTAACGCCGCAGCCCTTTGGTGGATCCTTCAGAGCGTCCGTCAAATCCCAAATAGTCTGGGGATAGCTGCCCGTCAGCACCGCGCCCAATTCGCCCATGGCGCGGTTAATGAGGATGATGCGGCCCGTTTCGTCGGCGAAACAGACACCGGTGGGCAGGTCGTCAAAAGCCTGTTTGATGGCGTTGGCTGACAGTTCTGTCCGGTGCCGTTTCCGCTCCCGCATAGCTTCCACAGCCACATAGGCTGCAGCGGCGAGCAGCAGCACTACAAAAGCCGTTGGAATATTATCGTAAGTCCGGCTTGTTGAGTCCGGCCCCAGCAGCGCAATGGCAAAGGTCAATACTGCGAACATGCAGCAGTCCGGTACCGCCAGTTTGATCCGTCCTGTACGAATGGCCTTACTCAGCAGCAGGAACAATACGCCCAACACCGCACACAGCAGTAGGGTCAGCAGGGCTGTCCGGGCATTGGCAGAGAGTTCACAGAAGGGGGTCATGCTCCGCCACCTCCTTCCAAAGGCAGAACGAGCATCATCTCGCTGTCCTCCCCGTCGATCCGCACCTGCGGATACCTGCCGCACAGGGGCGTGAAATCCGCGTCACAGTCCAGAAGTATGTTGATCCGCAGTTTACCGTCTACCGGGCGCACCTGCACATTGATGGCGCGCAGGGTATCCAGTCCGGTTTCAATCGCATCTTCAAAGAAGTCATAGGCCCGCGCCAGCAGTTCGCCGGGAAGGTATTCTTTTCCCGTCTGTACGAGAAAAGCCCCCTCCACCCCCAGCAGCGTCAAGGCACGGAAGGATTCCCGAAGTGCGCTGGTCAGCTTTTCCTCTGAGATGACAGGAGCGCTGTCGATGGAGAGTACAAAGTCCTTCCGGCGCTTGATAAAGCTGCCCAGCACCACGATATGGGCCAGGATCTGATGCTTTTCTTCGGCGCCGTCAGTTTTCTCATAGGTACGCACAAGGCGGTCGATCTGGTTCAGTTGGCTCTGAGTCCGGGTTTGCAGCAGGTCGTAGAGGCGGTTTTGCTCCTCAATTGTCTTGTGTTCCCGCTCCTGGTCATACTCGGATTTCAGCAGTGCTTTCCGCTCCTGCAGCTCGTCCTGCTGGTCCTCCAGACTCTCCCGCAGGCGGAGCAGCTGGGAGATATCCTCCGTCCAGACCGCATGGCCGCCGTCCACCGGCATATTGTGGACCTGTATCCCTTCCGTGAGTGCCGCAGGGCCGGCCTCCGCCTCCCGCATTTTCTCCACCGGGATCTTCGGTGCGTTTTTGGCAGCATATTGGACAGCATAATCCCGGTCCACGATCTGCGCTGCCAGAGTGGACTCCCGGAACAGTTCCCCGTATCGGGTGTTGGACTGAATCAGGCTGCACTGGATACAAAGTTCCAGCGTGGCGGTGATCAGCAGGCAGAAAACCACGGTTACATCGGCGGCAAGCGCTTTTTGCAACGGCAGCTGGACGATGTCGAAGACGCAATAAATCATTGCCAGTAGAAAGGGAACGAAAGGCAGCAACAAAAATTTATGGCTGTGGGGGATATGGCATTTGATCAGCATGGCGCCAAGCGCTGCCAGGGCACAAAGGAACATCCATCCAACCGCCAGATAATAAACGATGCTATGAGCATACACATTCGCCCATACGACCGCATCTGCCGGGAACACGAACACGAGTTGATGAAGGTCATTGGTCAGCACCAGCAGAAAAAGCAAGGTGGTCGGTATGTAAAAAAGCTTCATCCAGTTCGGCAGGCGGTAGTTTTCCGTCTTTCCAAGCGACAGGGCAACGAACACCGCCAGCGCCGGGATGAACAGCATAGGCAGATAATACAGGTACCATAGGTGGCGCAGGACCCAGGGATCTTCCGCGATGATATAACGGATCGTTCTGGCAGTAACCCAGAATACCATCAGTGCGGAAATGGCAGTGAGATAGCGGCGCACCTGAGGCTGGATGATCCGCCTGCGGACGGAAATACCCCACGCTGCAAACAGCATAACGTATATGACAGAACGAAAGAATGAACAGAGCCAATCGAAGGGGGGCTCCACCCGAAAGCCTATCTGCCGCAGAGTAGCCGCTACAATGACGGCCAGAGCCGCACAGAGAAAGGCACGGTGGTTTTTCAAATTTACTTTTGCCATCGTGCGCCCCTCCTTTCTGCATACAGCGGTCTTATTTGGTTGCTGCGCAACCAAATAAGGGGGTACCCCCTTAACAATACTCTGCTCTCTTTTGAGAGGACAGAGTATAATCTATCCGGTTAAATTATACTGTATGTCCTTCAAAAACTCAACGAAAAGTTCCGTTCCAACGCAACGCTGCCCTTTTTCACTTCTCGCCGGAAAAGAAAGAGGGACTGTGAAAGCACAGCCCCTCTCTATATTACTCGTTCTCGTTTTCTATCGGCTTACGCTGCCTTTTGAAATCGAATGCTCCGGGATCGCATCTGAAGCTCCTGGGAGAGGAATTTCAGCGTGGAGAATTCATCGTCCAGTCCATCCAGTTCCCGGCGGAGCACCTGCTCATAGTGGCGCTTCTTTTCCTCCAGGCCCTGGATCTTCAGTACCCACCGGTCCATGACCGCAGGGCTCTGACTGCCGGACTTAATGAGGTAGTCCGCTCGCTCCTGATAGGTGGCGATCTCCTTTTTCACCGCCGCGTAAAACTCCTCCGTCATCTTGGCGCGCTGTTTTTCATCGTCGATGATGTAAAAGCTATTGACCATCAGCGGCGTGTCGTTCCGGTTCAGGCCACCCAACAAATTGATAAAGTCCTCGAAAATATCGACCTTATCCATGTAGGTACGGGGAACAAAATACATATGGCCGGTGATGCTCAGCTTGGTGGCCTCGATGCTGCGCAGGTAATTGGTGCAGATGGTCTCGATCTGCTTTCGGTTGGCACACCGCTGGTAGAGCTCGAACAGCTCCTCCGCCCGGCGGCAGCACCCAGGCACATCTACCGCGTCATCCATCACCAGGTTGTCGCAGCGGAAGATCCCATCCTCCTTGTCGTAGCTGATGTTGGCCAGCTTCTCATACCGGTTGGTCTGCTGATTCAGCGTTTCCTTCACCAGTTCTCGGGAGAGGACCCCGGACGTGCGCTTATTGTCCCGGCAGTAAGCAAGGTAGATATGGCTCTCGCCCATGGAAGTGACCGGGATTCGCTCCCGGATATCCCCCGTTGCGGAGCGGAAAGCATCCGACACCGACAGACGGTTGCCGCCGGCATAGGGAATGCCCATGCTCTCACAGAGATCGGACAGAGCCTCTTTCTCCACAAGAAGATTCGCCAGAGTAAAGTACAGGAACTTTCCCAGCATGTGCTCTTTATCGCCGCTGTTTGCCGCGAGAAACTCGTTCATATTGATCGTTTTTTCCATATTCAATACTTCCTTTCTGATTCAGGTATGAAGCGCATATTGCGCTTTCTCCATGTGATCCTGCCCATGAAGGATCACGCCGCCGCAAATGCCCGGACGCCCCAGACGGAACTCCCGGAAAAAGAAGCTGTACGGCAGGGGATCGTCGTAAAAGCAGATCCGGTCCGTCTGCTTCCAGCGGAAGTTATCCCGCAGGAACCGGATCAGCTTGCGCCGGACCGTCTTTTGGGCAAGCGCCGCCCGGAGGTTCCTCTGCTCGCAGAAAACAAGCCGCGGCCTCTCCGCGTCCTCCATGGACAGCGCCCGCCATTCGGTCACCTCGGGATTCTTTTCGCTCTCCAGAGCGAATTTCATCAGCGCGTCGAAAGAGAGCTGAACCGTCTCCTCACGGCCGGTAAGCGCACAACCGCATTGATTCAGCCACACAAAGCGGATCACGACTCTGCGCAGTTCCCGCTCATACCGCAGCACGGCAAAGGAACCGGCGTCGCTGATCGTAACGCTCCCTTCCTGCACCATGCGCCTTAAATCGCTTCGCAGCACGGCAAAGCTGTGCGGCGATTTTTTGTTCCTGGTGACCGTCCGGAAGAACAGGCTCTGTCCGGCGGCAGACACCTTTACCATTGTTCTGCTATTCATCATTTCACTCCTCGGATCACATGGCGGCCACGCGGCTGAGGAAATAATCGTCCACACCCTTGTAGGCCGGGTTCCATGTGTATTTTGAGTATCGGACGCCGGGGATCTTCTGTACCTCCCGGCGCATGGTAAGAATCGCGTTTCGCACCTGCGGGTTGGTCATCTGATCCATATCCATCGCCTCAACGATTTCGGTGACACCCAGATCCAGGATCGTTTCCCGCAGGCCCTTGATGGCGTTGACGCCGCCGGTGCAGATAAACAGGGCATCATTTGCGAGAAAGCTGGCTACATCGCCTTTGAGCGGCCCTTCCGTCAGAAAGGCCCGTTTTCGGCTCCGGTCGCCGGTAACATGGATCCACGAGTAGCTGCGTGTGCCGTTTTCCAGATGTCTGTCTCGGCTGGAAAGCCAGCGGTATTTCCGCCCCGGCTTATCCGCGTCATCCAGGCGGATCTTCAGGCCCTGGATCAGGCCATCCTGATTTCGCACAGGGATCAGAAAGCCATTGGGGCCGGCCACCGTCCACTGGTCATTTCGGGTATAGAACCCTGGGATACCCAGCAGGTCATGGCTGCTGCCCACCAGCTTCGCAAGAAGCCGCCGGGCCTGCGGTGTTTCCGGCATGGACCGGTAACCGTTGCGCTCGATGCGTTCATCGGACAGTCCGCGTTCCAGAAGGTTTTCACGGTGCTTTTCGGAGAGCGTCAGAAAAGACAGCATCTCCGAATAGACCGCGTGGCGCTCCTCCAGCGCCCTGGGCGTCCGCTCTTGTGTTTGGGGAACAGGCTGGGACGGCAAGGGATATACCCTGGTGTCCTTTGTCAGTTCCAAATAAGCCTCTTTGTTGGTGATGCTGTGGAGCCGGGCATACAGCGAAACACTGTTGCCGTGGGCGCCGCAGAGATTACACCGGTATTGGTTTTTTGAGGTGTTGAGGCTCAGATGGTATTTCCCCGGTCCGTGGTCGCGGCAGAAGGGGCAGCTTGCCTCGACTTCCTCGTGCCTGAGTGTACGAGGGTCGAGGACAAGCCCGCACCGTCTGGCGGTTTCCACGATGGGAAATTCTACATACTCGCGTGCCAAACGGCGCCTCCCCCTTCCTTGAGGTTTACGCCGCCTTCGGCATCTGCGTCTGGTTCATGGGACGCACCGACAGCGCCGCACCGTGTACGCATTTGGCCATGATGATCTGGCCGGTGGGCCGGACATTGGCAAGGTCGTCAACGGATTCCATGTTGTCAATGAACACGGGATAGTTGCGGCCGGTCAGGCGCTTCATCAGCTCAGACAGCTCCATGCCGGCCCTGATCTTTTCGGAGAGGGAAAGCCGGTCATACCGCCGTCCGCCGTAAGTAAATTTGAAGGTGTCCTTGGCCTCTCCGGTAGATTTCACCACATCGTAGAGGGAGATCTCCACCTTGTTCATCTTCAGCTGAGAAAAGGTCAGCTCAGCACGCTTGCTCAAATAGAGGGCCGCGTCCTGCAGCAGCTTCTTTTTCTCACCGATCTGTGCCTTGACCTCCCGGATCTTTGCGTCGTAGTCCTGCGGGCCGGCGTGTGCCGCAGCCAACGCGGCGTCCAGCTCCGCCTGACAATCCCGCAGGTCTTCCTTGCACGCTGTCAGGCGGTCATATTCCTCCTGGGTCAGATTCCCATACTCCATATCCGTCGTCAGACTCTGGATCTGGGTTTGCAGGGTTTCCAGCTCCGCTTTGCGGCGTGCGCTGATGGCGCCTCGCTCCGTGTCCAGGTTTTCCCGCTGACTTGTCAGCTTTGTGATCTCCTGCCGAATCTGCTCCACATCGTCTTTTTGGAATTGCAGAAAGGTTTCCTCCGTCTTCTTTTCCAGCATCTGGAGTTCATTCAGCTGCTCTTTCTGCGCCTTGCCGTCTGCCACGACCGCAGAAAGAGCCTTTCCGATCTCCTCCCGCACCAGCGGAAAGTCCGCCTCCGTCACCGCACGGCGGCAGGTGGGGCAGACAACACCGGGGCGGAAACCCTTGAGCAGGGCCGATTCCCGGGCGTACTTGGAGCCCAGTTCCTTGACTCTGGCCGCCGCCTCCGCGATGGGCTGGCTGTATTTCGGCACATATTGCTCGGCGCTGCGCTGTCCCAGCTTTTGGTGCAGGCTTTTCAGCCGCTCGTCAAGCTCGGCCGTGTCAGCGGCGTCGGGGCCGTCCTGAGCCATCTCATCATAGCGGGCGCTGAGTTCGATCAGCGTTTCCTGCATATCCGAAAGGTCCAGTCCCTCAAAGCGTTTTGCTTCCAGGGCGTCCCGCTGGGACACCAGCGCGTCGAGGCGAGCCTGCAGCTCAGCAGCTTTTTTCTGTCCGTCCCGCTGCTGGGATTCCGCCAGGTCCTTTTGCCCTGTCAGATAGATGACGGTCTGCTCCAGGTCCCGGATCTCCTCACGCCGTTTTTTGAGATAGACCTCCGGCGAGAGAATGGACTCGTTTTCCAACGAAGCACGCACATTCTCACTGAGCTGGGACAGTACCTCCTCATGGGAGATAGCCGGCAGATACCGTTCCAGCAGCTTTTTCCCATCGTCGCCCAGCTCCTCAATAAAGTACAGGGGATTGAAAATGGAGAGGAACACATCCCGCTCGCCAAACAGGTCCGTCAGATCCAGCTGGCGGATCTCATAGCCGTCATAGCTGATGGCCATACGGCTTTTCTGCCGGGTGCGGGTCAGCTCATGGAGCTGCCCGTTTTCGTCCACAAACTGAAGGGACACGAACAACTCCGGGTTCTGCTCGCTGTGCAGCCGGTCAATGCCCCGCTCCCCGAAAAAGGGGAGCCCGGTGATGGCGAAGGCGATGGCATCCGCGATACTGGTTTTGCCGCGGCCATTCCCTCCGGTCACGACGGTGGGGTTTCCGAAGTCCAGCTGCGTCGGCTCCTGATAGCACTTGAAGCCGGATAACCTCATGCCGGTGATCTCAAAGCTCTTGATGGTTTTCATGATGCAGATTTACGCTCCTTTCTACGCGGCCTGCTTGCCGGATGCGGTAATTTTGTAGCTTTCCAGGAAATTGAACACCACGGTATTCTGCTTTTTCAGCGAGATCTTCACCTGCGCCAGCAGCGTGCCCGGCGTAAGGTCCTCATGGGCGCCCCGGGCGAAGGCCTTCAGCACCTTTCCGTCCCTGTCCCTGAGCATAACGGTGGTGGACTTACTGTTCATGCCGTTTTGGATCTGGGCATTTTCCACCACATACTCGTACTCCGGCTCCTTCCTGCGGGGAAATTCCGTGGTCTTGCCGGAAGATGCAGCAGGCACAGAAGCCGCAGGCTGCTGCTTTTGGGCAGTGGGAGCGCTCTGCTCCGGTCTGGGGTTTTCCTGCGTCTGCGGCGCACTGCCGGAGGACTTCGTTTCGGGTGCAGTCTGTTTCGGCCCTTCGCTCTGGGGAGCGGTGGGCATCAGCTGCGCCTGTGTCCCGCCGGGCAGCGCCGGCGTCAGCTTCAGGCGCTTGAGCATCCCGAGATACGCGTCATCCAGTTTCTTTCTCTCCGTGTCTTTGATCACAAAACTGTCGCCCCGGGCCTCAATGCCGACCCAGACGGTGTCCATACTGTATAGGACACGGCCCACGCCCCACTGAACCGCGGCACGCTTCATGGAATCGGAGAGTCCGCCTTTGACTGCCTCAATGTCGGAATCCTCGGCGCCGTCCCATTTGGTAATAAAGCCGCGGCCCTCAAAATAGATGGCGATGCCGCACAGCTGCGCCTGCTTCTTCCCGGCACCGTGCCAGGGCTTGAAGTCGTTGTACCAGTTCTCCGGCCCCACCACATCGTCCAGCCGGGTCTGTATCGCCCGGTTGGTCACGTAGGGGACCGCCATACCCCGAGTCTTATCCCTGGATGTGGCCTGCAGACGCCACTCCAGATCCTCCGGCGCAAAGGGCTGGGCAAGAGCCGCCTGGATCTCGCTGGGTTTTTTCTGCTCCATGCAGAGTAACCTCCTATCTGATGAAGTCTTTCAGTGTTTTGCCATTGGGAACAAGGACGTCAGTATAGTAATAGGCCGGCTCCTTGTCCTTCAGGTGGTTCAGCAGCGCACGGTACTCCATGTGCAGCCGGTTGTTCTTCGCGTTGAAGCTATCATTGTTGTTGGGAAGGCGCAGCAGATACCCTGGGAGATTGCCCAGCGCACCGATCTTTTTGTAGACTGGCAGCTCATTGTTACCGGTACATAAGTTGAAGCCTCCCACATTGGAAAAGGGATAAACGAACATACCGACATCCTCGGCAGGCGGTTTGTCCTCCACCACGCCCAGCTTGCAGGAAAACACTTTTCCCTCCTTGCTGACGTGAAAGCCAAACACCAGCCGCGGCAGCGGGAAGTTGGGGTACTCCGTGCCGAAGTAGCTGATGTCCGCATAGAGTTCCGGATACCACAGGCAATAGCTGTGGCTGCCGTCGTTCTCAATGCCAACATGGAAGCAATTGGCCGGCAGAAAACCACTTTGCACTTCCTCATTCCGGATACTCTGCTTGATGCAGTCATAAAAGGTCTGTTCCGTGATCTCTTTGCAGGAGATCACGCTGCCATTGGTGTTTTCCACTCGGATGCGCTGCTGATCCGGGCTGATCCGGATCACGATCTCATTCTTTGCGTTCACGCGGCCATCACCTCCATATACCGGGGCACTGTCTGCTGTTGCTCTTCCGACAGTTTCTCCCGCAGGCGCTGAACGCCTACCTCAAACCACTGCCGGATGGAAAGCAGCGCCTCCAAAAGCTCCATTTCACCGTCAAAATAGCAATCCGTGCGAAAAACGATCCCGCTGGCCCACTCATGGCCCACCTTGGTATTCAGGTACCAGCCGTACCCGTATGAGTTACCGAGGTCCATGGCGGATTCCACAAACCGCTCCGCTTCCCGCATATAGGGGTTGTCTTTCAGCTTCAGGCCATGGGCGCAGCCGTAGGTACGGCAAAGGCGGTAATATTCCACCATTGCCCGGTCGCTGAAATACCATCTGGCCACGTCGTAATCTTCCACGTAGTCTTCATAGACAAAATCTGCCGTTATGTAGAGCAGGTCCAGGAAGTACGCGTAGAATTCATCTCCCGGCTCGTTATAGCCTTCTTTGATCATTGCGTCCAACTTGCCATACTCGTGGAACAGGTGGGCAAGTGCGATGGAAGGCAGTACCTGCTGAATAGCTCCTGGTGTCATATCAGCCCTCCTCAGCAATAGGCACGTTTGGAAAGGCTGACGGGCGCCGCCTCACAGAACTTCAGGTTGAGCCGGCAGAGGTGGTAGCGGATATTCTCCGTTTCCTCGATCCACCTGTCAAGCTCCCAGAGATCCTCTGTGCAGAAGGCATCAAAATCCAGTTCGGAAAACAGGACCTGCTCGCCGCGCAGGAGCGGCTGGTAAATATGCTCCATGACATAATCACAGCTCTCCAGCGGCGCAAGGCTTTTTCCCTCTTTTGCCGCGTTCAGCGATTCCGTCAGCCAGTTCAGGTCGATTTTCATGTGCGCTCCTCCATGACAAGGGACACAGCGCAAAGGGCATAACGGTCCAGGTGGGAAAGCACCTTCTCGTCCAGATCCTCCGTGGCGTGCGCCTGCTTTTCCCGCAGGTAATACAGCGCGCAGTCCGGCAGAAGCTCACCCTTCATCATGGAGAGGTGCCACATAAGATGGGGCTTGAGGTTTTCGCCGTCACCCTTCACGCTCATGGAGCAGAAAAGGACTCTCCCGTGCTCCAGCGTTTGGTCCACCTCCATGTTTTTCAGAAAGCCATCCAGATGGAACTGGATCGCCTCGTCCTGGAACTTCTTTCCCATGGCATACAGGTACAGAAACAACGCGGGGTCGCTTCTGCCCAGCACAACGCCAAAGGGCTGCTCCACCTTCTGATTCCAGGCCAGCGTTGCCGGCTCAAAGCGGACATACCGTTTTCCAAGATACTGGAGGAGAAACGCCGATACCTGCTGCCATACCTCTGTACGGACAGCGGCATCGTCCATGCCGGGTCCCGGCACAGGAACGACCATGACCAGTTGATTCACTCTCATAAGGTTCTCCTTTCTTTCATGTCAGCGCCTTGAAGCCTTTCGGCGTCAGGACGTTGAACACCATTTTGTTGCTGATGACCTCTTTTACTTCAGCCCCCATGTGCATTCCGCGGCTGCTGTACTTTTCCTCACGTTCCTCAGTCTTGACCTTGATGATGCGTCCCTTGATGACGTGAGGCGTGTCGCATTCGATCAGGCCGTTGATCATACCGGAGCCGCCCACCAGGCCGATCTGGCCGATGGAAAGGGGCAGCAGCGGATGCTTGCCGGCACTGTCCAGTTCGCTCTTGGCGTTCATCAGCCGCCGGATGCTGTCCGAGTGGGACAGCTGGCGCTCCAGTTCCTTCTCGTTGAACAGTTCTCCTTTGAACAGTTCCACTTTTTTCGGCACAGCCGGCAGGGCGTAGCGCCCCTCCTGCAGCTGCGTGACGCTGGGGATCGTATCCGGGTCATAGGCGTACTGCTCAAGCGCCACGCCGGCCGATGGTTCGTCGATCCGTTTTTTCCGAAGGCCCAGGACCGCCACCTGCTTGAATTTCCTGAACTCCCCGTCGGTAAAGCGCCAAACGGAGAGGTCTGTAAAGTTCTCGCCAAGGATACGGCAGATATCCGGCGTCAGACGGTAGTAGGGAATGACATAGATCAAAAGTCCGCCAAGCATGAGATGGCCCATACTCTCCACCAGAAACCGCTTTTCATGACGCGCCCTGCTGCCGCCCTGGGTCAGCACCGACAAATAGGGCGGATTCAAAAACATCAGGTGGAACGTCTCCGAGCTGATGCGGCTTTGGAAGAAGCTGCCCACACCGACGCGGTGCAGACGTGTCTGCGCCTCCTCCGCCCGGTATTCGTCCAACTCCACGCCATAGGCATAGCAGTTGTTTCCCTGCGCGATCTGCCGCAGAGCCTTGCCGCAGCCACAGCAGGGGTCGAACACATTGGTGGTGACCCCCTCCGGGAACCTGATCCCCCGCAGGATATGGCTGATGTTGTCCGGGTCCGTTGGATAGTAGCCCATGCGGACATTGTTCATGAGGCGGCCGATCACTGCGGCGTTTACCGAATCCGGCCGCTCCGGCAGCTTTTGCGCAAAGCCGTTCAGCACCTCATAGACGGGCTTGTAGGCCCTGGACATGAGATTGAATCCGGCAAGGCCAGCTTGCAGCTTGCCAGCCGTTCCGGCCAGGCCGTATTCCTCCAGTTCCAAAAGAGCCAGCCTCGCGTCACCCAGAGCGTTTTGCAGGCGCACAGCAGTCTTTTCCAGTTCCTCATAACAGGCGCGGGCTTTTCGCGGCTCGCTCTGGAGGTACTTCTCCACTCTGGCACGGCAGGTCAAAAGCTCGGCGCTGCCCTTCAAAATGGCCTGACGGGCTTGCGTGAGCTTGGCCGCGGCAAAAACGATCTCCTGGCTTTGTTCATTTTGCAATTCACTCAACGATTGCCACCCTTTCCGCGCGTCATGCCGCCCATGGCAGCACATCGGCTTTCCGCAGGGCGCCCATCCGCCGGAGCAGTTCTTCGTAGGGCATATCGGCCAGTTCGGAAAGGCGGATATAATTGTTGTACCCGCCGCGGTGGTCCTTGAGGTTCCGAATGGTTCGGTAGAGGATCACATTCTCTCCTCCGCAAACCGGCTGCTCGATGCAGACATAGATGCCGCCATCCTCCCACATTCCGCAGAGGGAGCAGTCACCGGACACAGCGATACCCGCCGCGTTGGACTTTACCACCACATCCCGTAAACCGAGATCTTTGGCCAAAGCGCGCAGGAATACCTTTCCCTGATTGAGATAGGCCTTTTTGGCCCCATTGGGACCGCACTCCCGCTCGCCCCAGATGTAGCTCAGGTCCCGGCTGAGCAGTTCGTGGAGCCGCCGCATGTTTTCCTGCTGTGATTTCATTGACATCTTGATTCCTCCTCAACTGTTTTTGGAAAAGAGGCAAGGGAACGCTCCTTGCCTCTTTTCCTTCTCTCACGCCGCAGGGCGCAGGATCTGTTCCAGCTCGGGATCAAACACCGGAACGTTTTCCTCCGGCGTACCCGGCACGATGCGCAGCGTGTAGCCGCTGCTTCGCAACAGCTTGAAGGTGCTTACAACACGCTTGAGTTCAAAATCCTCCGCATCGCTGTCCTCAGACTCCCGCGCGGCACGGTCCTGCTCCAGGGCCTCCCGCACCGTCCGGATGATCTCAGCCTTTACCGCCGGGTCCATGTCCGGCATTTGTTCTTCCTGCGCAGGAGCCTCCTCCACAGGTGTGTATTCGGCGTCCACCGGCACGCGCTTGGGCTTGGGAGCCGTCAGTGCCACCCAGGCGGAGCGCAGCGCAGATGCCAGCAGCGTGCGAAGCATCCCGCGCTTTTTCGGCGCCAGGTTGACGACCTCCTCAGCCTTGATCTCACTGATCTCACTGACTGCCACCGTCAGCTTTCCGGTCTCCACATAGGCCGCGGAGAGGAAACAGCTGACCACCGCGCAGTCGGAGGCGATGACCTCGGGGGCCTGGACACGTTTGGCCAGCAGCCGCTTGCAGATGACGCCGGCACTTTCCAGTTCATCCAGCCGGATCACATCCGCGTGAACGGAGCCGGCGTGAAGAACGCCGTTTCCGCTGATGGTCTTTGCCCGGACATCGCCGAGAACATGGACGTAGCCCTTGATGACCAGGCGGTCCGTCACCAGCGATTCATAGCTCACAGTTTCTCCCTTGGGAATGTAGACAGTTTTCATGGTTTTCTTCTCCTTTTCATGTAGTTTCATTCTTTCTGGTCTGATAGTGCGGCCCGCAAAGTCCACGGGCGTTAAAACTCTCCCTGTCCTCAAGCAGCTCCCTGTCCCGTCCTGTCAGGATAAAAAAGCGGAAGATCGCTGCGCCCCGTATCAGGCAGCCAGGGTAGTTGGCACAGTTTCGGCAGCTCTCGGGTTCCATTCCGTCCCCTCCTATGCCGCCAACAATTCATCCTTCAGACGTATCGTGCAGATCAGTGCAAAATCTCCACGTCCTTCCGCCTCCATGATGACCGGTGCGGAGGGGCTGACGATTTTCAGCTTCACGCGCTCCTCGCCGCGGAACTGCCGCAGGGCGTCTTTCATGTACCGAAGGTCAAAGCCAAACGTCACCGTGCTTTCTCCCTCTGTCCGGATCGCGGTACGAAACTCGCTGCCGCCTACTGACATCAGCAGTTCTCCGCCGCCAAAGCGCACATAGGGCTTCTTGGTCTCCGGCGCGGATTTTTGCAGGAAGTCCAGTTCCTGCAAAAACTCCTCAGGCGATACGAGAAGTTCATCCCGGAACTCCCTGGGGATCGCGGATTCCAGGTCATACGCTCTGCTTTCGGCCCTTCTGACCATGACGCTGATGATTCCATCCTGGAAACAGACATAGCGTGCTCCGATCCGAAGCGTTGTCTGCTCGCCGTCCAGCAGCTTCAAAAGGGCCGCGGCATCCGTGTTGATCAGGAACGGAGCCGGGAATGCAACAGACGGATCGCTGTCACAGGCAAGGCGGTATCCATCCAGCGCATAGACCTGATTGCCGTTGAACTGCACGCAGGAGCTGGATTCTCTTCTGCTCTGACCGGGCTTCATAGTCGCGTAACGCACACGCTCCACACGCTCCAGCAAAGGCTTTGTGGCCATCGTGAGCTCGTACATGACCTCCAAATCCGGTTTCACCGGCCGATCCTCCGCAGGCAGGGCTTCAAACTCCGCCGCCCGGGAACCGCAGCGCATCTTCATACGAAGCTGTGCCTTTTCTCCCTGGCCGGTTTCGCTCAATTCCAGTTCCAGAGGGCCGTCGAAGTGACGGCAGGCCCGTTCAACATCCTTAGGCCTTCCGAGAAGGCAGGAGAACTCATCACCGGCCGCCGGCAACTCCAGCGTCACCCAGGCGCCGAGATTCGTTCCCGTCAGGGTACACGTTCCGTCTTTGACCTCCACAAGAACCGCGTTCAGGCAGGGAATACAGCTTCTTTCCAACACCTTTGATACTTTCCGAAGGCCTTCTGAAAAATCTCTTGCGTCTACTGCACTTGTCATGCCGCTTTTCTCCTCCTCTGTTTTTGCAGGGTAGGCCGCACATTGACAGAGGTCGTCCCGAAGGTGACCTGCCGCACACGGCTCTCGCCCAATGTCAGAATGTTGTAGACCAGATCCACCACGATGGTCGCCGCCGTGATATTGGCCGCGATGCTCTGTGGAGCGGAAAGCGACGCCTCTGCGCAGCTTAGCTCCGTGGGGAACTTGTCCGTTTGTTTCAGCACATCCGGATAGACCGCGCCGATGGGGCGGTACAGTGTCCGGCCGCCGCTTCGGAGTCCGCAGACTACCTGCCCGGTGTGTTCTCCGTTTCCGCTGTCGATGTAGATCAGCTCATCCATCTGATAGAACAGGCTGTGGCAGAGCTGCCGGCTTCGGTTGTTGTCCACGGCGCCGATGAGTATGACCTGTTCCTTCATCAAAGGTGCGTTATACTCCGGCCCCATTTGCCAGGTCTGCGGCGTCAGCAGTTCCTGAAGCCGTTCCTCGCTCTCGATAAACTCTGGCACGTACTCCGTTTCCATTCCAAACACAGCGGAATACCGCTCCGCCAGGACCTTGGCCTTATTTTCGCCCAGGTCTGCGGGGGTAAAGTTCTGCCGTACAAGGTTTTTCTGCTCCACCACATCGCCGTCGCAGATGATAAAGCGCACAGGGCGCTCCAGGGCATACAGCAGACGGTACAGATGGGGTGCGATGTGGCCGCCGGTGCCTCCGGCGCCCAGCATAACGACCTTGACGGGCCGTTCTCTTGAAAACCTCATGCCAGCAGCGCCTCCGGCAGCCCCCGCAGCAGGTCATCCCAAAAACGGCCTTTGCGGCGATGCGGCGCATCCTCCGCAAAGCGGCTGTATCGCTCCACGCGGTCCAGCCACTCAGGGGGGAACTCCTCACCGATGCTCTCCAAAACCAGGCCGGGATCGATCTCCTGGAAGGTGCCTCCGCAGGAGATCCGGGCAGTAATGCTCGGGTAGTACCGCTCCAGATGTCCCAGCACAAAATACAGCCGTGTGGCTTTTTCGTCCCTGTCATCAATGGCAGAGAATTTTGCCGCCATGCTGTTGTGACTGTGAACGTCGGCGTAATGGATGTACCGCTCCTCCGGCAGCGCGTCGCCGCGCAGGTCTGCGTCGATGCTGGCCTTGGAAACCTTCTGTTTGGGGACAAAGGCGGAATACTCCTCCCGTTCTTTATCCCAGTAAATGTGGACCAACGCCTCAAACTCCTCCTCTTCATTCATGAAGCAGCGGAAAAAGGAGACGATCTGCGCCATGAGCTCTCTGGGGATGCGGGGCAGAGCCGGGGTAAACCCGGCCCTGACCGCTGAAAACTCAACAACTTTGTTTTTGGGGGCGATAAAGTCGCCCATTTCGGTCTTGCGAAGCTCGTACATACGGCCGTCCTGCCCGGGGATCAGGCAGATGACCTTGTCCGACGCTTTCGCCGCTTCCACAGAGGGGAACACGCCTTTATAGGAAGTTGTCCCCTTGCTCTGGGCGGTGACTTTGGGCTTCACCAGGCAGTCAGGATTACGGTCCTTGTCCTTTGCCTTTTTGAGGCCGTCCAGAAACGCTTTGGATTTCTCGATCTCCTCCTTGACGCTGGCGATGGTGGTCTCCTTGGGGTCGGAGATGTACTTGGTGGTCTTGCCGTACTCCACCGACCAGGAAACCTTTTTCCCTTCCGCCAGCTCCGGGAAATCATCGGATTTTGCGATGCGCAGCTCCTCAAAGGTCATAGAGGTGTCCTTGATGCTCTCCTTGGCTCCGCCGTAGGAAAAAATGGGGGGCTTGTCAAAGAGGGATACCTGCTTGGGCTTATCCTCCTTGGGTTTTGCAGCCGGTACATTCGTCCCGCAGTTCCCGGCAAGTGCCGCGAACAGGTCAGGTTCGTTGCCCGTGTCTGCGCGCACCATGTCAGGCGCGATGCCCGCGGACGTGTTGGTCGTGTCCTGCACAGACGGCTGCTCCGCGGTGGCTCTGTTTTCGGGGGCATATTCCGGTTCCTGAACAGTCTCCGGCGCCGGAGGCGGCGGCGCGGGGATATTGCCTCCGCCAAAGATCGCGTCGAAGTCCAGGCCTTCCTCGCCCAGTTCCTTGAAGTTAAACGCTTGCTCCAGTTCACTCATACTTCGGGTCTCCTTTCATTTTTTCGGACAAAAAAAGACCGCAACCGCCCATACAGGCAATTACGGTCTTCTCGGTCCTTATTTGTATTTCCGGTTGATTTGCGGACGGCTCAGGGCAGACTACCCCCCTGGTCCTTTTCATCCGCCCTAAAATGCTCCGCCCTAAAAATGCTCCACCCTGGAATACAGCTATATTTTACCCCAACCTGCGGACATTGTAAACTTGCGGTTGCCGCAAGGGCAGCGCAGCAAAGGGGGTGCGGGTCTCAGGTAGGCACCAAGAAGTGCGAAGCACTTAGAAGCGCCAACCGAATTCACAAGTGAGACCCCTTATTCGGAACGCAGAGATGCAAAACAGCCCGGACGATTGACGTCCGGGCTGTTCGCCTCGCTGAGCGCATGATACAGGGCTTCCCCTATATAGAAGTGCGCCATTCGGTTTCAGATCCTGCTTACTTCACAAAGAAACGATACAGGAAGGTGACGATCTGGGCGCGGGTGCAATCCGCATTGGGGCTGAAGGTGGTGTCGGTGGTACCGCTGGTGACGCCGTTGGCCACCGCCCACATGACCGCCTCGCCGTAGTAGTTCTCCAGGTCCACATCGGAGAAGGGATTCAGGAACATCCAGGTACCCTGCATACCGCCGCCCTGGGCCTGCTCACTGCGGTAGATGAAGGTCATGGCCTGGGCGCGGGTGCAGGTGGCGTCGGGACTGAAGGTGGTACCGTCGCCGGTGCCGGTGGTAATGCCCTGGCTGACAGCCCAGCGGACAGCCTCGGCATAGTAGGCGTCAGCGGGAACATCGGAGAAGTTCATGGCATAGTTCACCACAGGACTGCCGGCAGCACGCCACAGGAAGGTGACGATCTGCGCCCGGGTGCAGGGGGCATTGGGGGCGAAGTGGGTATCATCCACGCCGCCGGTAATGCCCTTCTCAGCGGCCCACAGCACCGCGTCATAGTAATAATTGCCGGGGAACACGTCCACGAAGAAGTTCAGCATGGAGTTATCCTCCATGAAGGTGGCCGTGACCGTGACTTTACTTCCGGGCATTTTGAAGGTGTACTTGCCGTCGCCTTTGTTGGTCAGTTCGATCTCGTTGCCGTTCTTGTCAGTGACGGTTAGGGTCTCCAGCGTGTAGCCCTTGTCGGGAACGACAGTCAGGGTCACGGTGGTGCCCTTGGAAGCGGTCTTGGGAGTCATGGTCACGGTGCCGTTCTTCGCGCTGTCCACAGTGATGGCGTAGGTGCTGACACCGCCGCCGGAGCTGTTCTTCGTCCACTTGGCCCAAAATGTCTTGTCGCCCGTATCGTCCGCGCTGACCTCCGTGACGGGATCGCCCGTGACGGTCTCGTTGTCGTACCAGCCTGCGAACGTATAGCCTGCCTTGGTAACGTTGGTCGGCAGCGTTACGCTCTGCCCGTTGGTGTACTCGGTGACATAGTCGCCGTTGATCGCGCCGCCGTTTAATTCATAGGTAATGTAATTGATCTTGCTGAACTGCGCGGTAACGGTGAGAGCCGCACTTGGCATGGTGAATGTGTTGTTTTCGCTGATAGTTACAACTGGAGCAGAACTCCATTGCGTCAACTTATAACCTGTCGGCGTATTGGGCGTTAACGTGATCTCGCTTCCCGCCTTGCCGTAGGTTTTGCCATTATTGTAGTCGTAGGTCGGGGTGGCCGCACCGCCGGTGACAGTCAGGGGGTAATACACCCCGCCGGTGCCGCTCACCGTGCCGCTCAGGGCGCCGTCCACATACACGCTGCCGCTGTTCACGGCAGTGATGTTAGCGATGGTCAGCGCGGCGCTTTCCGGGATGAACAGGGTCTTGCCGCTGTCGATGGTGAAATCCTCGATGGGGGTGACGGAGGTGCCGTAGACCTTGCCGTCAGCGTCGCCCTCAAAGATCACGCCGCTCCACGCGTCCGACGCTTTGCCGCTCTGGTCGCCGATGGTGCTTGCGAAGATCACCGCGCTGCCGTTGCTGGTGGTCTGGAAGGTGCCGGGGGCGCCGTTTTGCTCGCTGCTGATGCCTTTGCCGCCGCCGATGCCCGCGCCGTCGTTGGTGCTGGTGGCCTTGACGGTGCCGCCGCTGATGGTGATGACGCCGCCGCTGCCGCCGCTTCCACCACCGCCGCCGATGCCCGCACCCATAGTGCCAGTGGCAATGACGGTGCCGCCGTTGATGGTGACTTTTCCGCCGTTGCCGCCGTAGCTGTTGCCGACGTTGTTCCAGTCTACCCCGATGCCGCCGCCGATGCCCGCGCCGCCGTTGGTGCTGGTGGCAGTGACAGTGCCGCCGTTGATGGTGACTTTTCCGCCGTTGCCGCCGACGATGTAGCCGCCGTAGCTGCTGCCACCACCGCCACCGATGCCCGCACCCATAGTGCCGGTGGCATTGACGGTGCCGCCGTTGATGGTGATGGTGCCGCCGTGGGTGACGCTGCCGCTGCCGCCTCCAATGCCCGAGCCGCCATTGCTGCCACCGGTAGCCTCGACGATGCCGCCGTTAATGGTGATGGTGCCGCCGTGGTAGCTCTGATTGCCGCCGATGCCCGCATTGCCGGAAGCGACAGCATTGGCGATCAGTGTGCCCATGGTGCTTTCCTCCGTGGACTGGGCGTAGATGGTCAGGGCGTTGGCGCTGCCGTTGGTGATATCGCCGTCATCGTCCTGCACCTGAATGCCGCCGCTGACGGTGAAATCGCAGTCATCCGCCAGAATCAGGTGGACTTCGCCGCTGACGGTGATACGCTTGGGCGCATCAGCCGTTCCCATCGTCACATCGCCGGTGACCACATACCAGCCGGTTGTCCATGTGGTGTCTTCGCTGGTCACCACGATGGCGGTGTTGCAGGTCTGCTCTGCGCCGTCTTCATCCAGATACTCCGCGCTGACGAAATTCTTGGGCTGGTTGCCGCCAACCGTGCCGACGATGGTACCAAAATTGTTGATGGTGCCGTTGTTGGTCAGGGTCGCGACTTCCGGAATGGTCAGGGTCTTGCCCTCGGGGACGGTCAGGGTCTTGTCCTCGGGGACGGTCAGGGCCTTGCCCTCCGGGATGGTCAGGTCGCCAGTCAGCGTCTGATCCCCATAGACCGCGCCGCTGTCGCCCTCAAAGATGACGCCGCTCCATGCATTCGACTCTTTGCCGCTCTGGTCGCCAATGGAGCTTGCGAAGATCACCGCGCTGCCGTTGCTGGTCTGGAAGGTGCCGCTGTCGGCGATGCCGCCCGTTCCAGGGCTACAACCGCCGCCGATGCCCGCGCCGTAAGTGCTGGTGGCGGTAACAGTGCCGCCGGTGATGGTGATTTCGCCGCCGGCTCCACCTATGGCGTGTCCACCTATGGCACCTCCGCCGCCGCCGATGCCTGCGCCGTAGGTGCTGATGGCCTTGACAAAACCGCCGTTAATGGTGACGCTGCCGCCGTAACCGCACGTTCCAGAGCTCCAACCGCCGCCGATGCCCGCGCCGAAGATGCTGGTGGCTTCGATGTAACCGCCGTTGATGGTGATCTCGCCGCAGCCGTGGCCATCAGCGGAGCTAATGGTGCCGCCGATGCCCGCGTCATAGTCTTCGACGTTCCGTGTGGTCAGCTTACCCGTGCCGCCTGCCTGCCCGTAGATGGTCAAGGCGTTTCTGCTGCCGTTATCAGGATCAGTATCATCGTCCTCCATCTCAATGCCGCCGTTGATAATGAGTTCACAGCCGTCGGTCAGGATCAAGTGGACATCGCCATATACGATAACACGGCGGTTGATCTCAACTGTGCCTTGTACCACATACCAGGTACGTACGCCCCAGTTGATGGTGTTGCTTTCCACCACCGTGGCTCTGGCGCAGGTCTTTTCGTCGCCGGTTTCGTCCAGATAGGGCACGCCTGTCACCGTATCTGCCGCCAGCGCCGCCGTGGGCAGCAGGCTCAGGCACAGGGCCAGGGCCGTGATGATACTTAAAAACCGTTTTTTCATGTTTTCAGTCCTCCTTTGGAATCGCGTTGGGGTTATACTTTCTAATAAAGAGTTCCAGGGTTTCCTTGAGTGCTTCTATCTGGGATTTCAGGTAAAATTCATCCTCAAACAGGGCGTAGTGGACGCAGGCCCGGATCAGAATGAAGATCAGCGGCGTCAGCTTTTGATAGGGGATGCCCAGCTTTGGCTCCAGGCTTTTCGCGTATTCGGTATAGCGCGCATCCACGCCCGCGAAGAATTTCTTGCCGTATTCCCGGTATTTGGGGTGGGTGTAGACCTGATACATCAGGCGGTATTTCTTTCCGTGCTTTTGGGCCGTCCAGTAGGGGATCTCGTCAATGAACCGCTCCAGGTCCGCAACGTCGGTGGGGGCTTTTGCCATAAAGTCATCTTCTACCTTGCTCATACAGTATTCGGTGGACTGGACGATCAGGTCATCCAGATCTTCGAAATATGTATAAATCATAGATGCGTTATAGCCGCAATGCTTCGCAAGGACACGAATACCTGTGCCGTGCAGCCCCAATTCAGCAAAGCCGTTGAAGCACGTTTCCATCAGCTCGACTTTTTTGGCGTTCCACTGTTCCTCAGTATAATTCGCCACATGATCGCCCACTTTTTATTCAAATCATCCGTTCTATATAAATTATAGCATATGTCCATAGAAAAAACAATCAGTACGGCATCTGCTGAAATTGCAACACACCCTCCCCAGGAAGCGTTTTTCAACAGTATTCAGAAGGATCTCAGTGCCGATCGCGCGACGGCAACCACACCCTTGAGGCTTTTTGCTGTTCCAGCGCCTGAATAACCCAACGTCACATTTTGGCCCGTCAAAGCCATAAGCCGTACGGAACAGGAAATCGGAACCGCAAATTAACAGAAAATACGCCATATCCAGCCTTTGAAGCTGAATATGGCGTATTACTTGTTGACGGTCCTGTTTATGATACTTGGACCGCCATTTGCTGTTGTTCGGCATCACCTGGCAGTCTTTTCAATCAGGTAGCGTAGAGATCATGCCGTCCGGATCACTCTTCCTGATCTTCCATCATCAGACGGAGAAAATCAGCCGGAGCGTAAACTGGGAGCTTCGCTTTCGCATAATCTTTGATATTTCTGGTCACGATGCAGTCCATGCCGGAACGTACCGCGGTTTCGATCATGACCGCGTCTTCAAAATCCGACACATCCGACGATATGGCGTTTCGAATATCCAGCGCAGCGGTATCCACGAGTTGGAACAGCGTACAAAGCTTTGTCAGTACATCTCTCGTCTCCGGGTCACTGTGCGTTTTCCGGTGCGTCAGATAGTAGATGTCCGTAACCGCTTTTGCCGTCAGGAACCCTTCAAACTGGCGGTTTGCGGCGAGAAGGAACACCGCCTGCGCGTCCTCGCAGAACGGTTCTCTGCTTTGGAGGGCATCTACAACCACACAGGTATCAATGACCGCTCTCATATGCTGTTGAGTCTTTCCTCTCTGGCCTGCTCCAGCGTAGGTTCATTGGGCAGAATACCAAACAGGGACTTGGCAATATCCACCCTGTCCTGGTGCGGATTCGAAAGCTTTGCAACGACTTTCCCGTTGCGGGTGATAAAAATATCCTCTGTCGCAGCCAGCATCAAATACTTACCGAGGTTATTCTTCAATTCTGTTGCAGTGATTGACACGAGAGTTCCCCCTTTCCGTCATGATTTGGGTTCACATATATTATACGCAAATCGCACGAAATAATCAATAGAATCGTTCGATTTTAACGGTCATCCATTGGCCCGCCGTGACAAGACCAATTCAGACTCTGTTGCTGACCAACGACTGCACAATGGCATCACCGCTCAGTTCACTGGTGCGGTAGACATTCTGGCAAAAGCCCCGCAAGCTGAAATCCATAGAGCCTTTGCCTTTGTCCAGCAGGATACCTGTCACCGTGAACCGGCGCGCTTTCTGCTCGGCAAGCAATTCGGATGTGAAATCGTCCGAAAGTGAACACTCGCCGTCTGTGACAAATACAATGTCCGCGTTTTCAAAGCCTTCCTCACGCATCAGCCTGAGAGACTCCTTCAGAGGCGTTTCAAAATCGGTGCTGCCGTTCAGAAAAGTCTCGGCCGCCGCGATCTTATCAGCCAATGCGTATTCCCCAGGCCGGAATACATCTGTTTTGAATCGTTCGCTGCCTGCAAAGTGGATCAGCGCAAAGCTGCGCCTGCTGCTTGCCGCGATCTCCAGGAGCGTCAGCGCAACAGCCTTTCCCCAGGCGGCCGGATCTCCTTTTGTGGAAAATGATTCGTCCAGGCAGCAAATGATGTCGCCCATGCCCTTGAAGACTGGCTCCCGGCGCTGGTACTGCTTGATCTGTCGGTTTTGATACTTTCGCAGGAGCAGCGGCATCGTCAGCGGCGAGGCCAGCATGGCAAGTTCCGAGGTAATGGCTCTTGAAAGGTCCCGTCCCAGCTCCAGGGAATACTTCTCGCCCCGGCCATAGGCGTAGCCGTTGCGCTTTCCTTGAGCAAAGATCTCCCGGAACCGTCCGAGGTATTGGGAGATGTTCTTCAGTACAGCGCTGCCGCGCACAGTTTCCAGTATCTCCGTGTTGACCTCGCTTTTTTCCAGATCGCCCGCCTCATCACTCCAGGCGCTGATAATGCTTTGCACTTCCTCTGCCTTTTCGGCTGCCGCGCTCACCGCACGGCCTACAAGCGCCGTCAGGGCCTCCTTGTTCTGCGCTGCGCCGGTGTCGATCATCCTGCCGACCGCTTCCACCTGGCGGCGTTTGCTCTCAGCGGCGTTAGCCGCCGAAATGACCGCCTGCTCCAGTGTCTCATTGCGGTCCTGCGCCTGCTGCAGCCGCTCCATCAGCCCGGCAAGTTCCTCCTCAGCCCTTGCTTCAGCCTGTTCCAGCTTCTCCAGTGTGTTCAGCGCGCCTTTGCCGCCGGTATCGCCCAGGAGGTCATCCAGCTCTCCTGCGGTACGGGAAACAAACTCAGAAGCAGCCTCATACGCAGGCAGCTCTTGGCCCTCACACACCGCCTTCAGCGTGGGATAATCCTCGCTTTGGGTAACGTGGTCCAGTATCCGGGCATTGAATTTACGCGCCGCAGCCGACAGCGTAGCCGGGTCGTTGCGCTTTGGCATCAGAGAATAGAAGGACTGAAAGACATCCCGGGACAGTGCAGGAAAAGAACGCAGCTTTTCCGCGGCGCTGTGCTCAATATCGTCCAGAGCATCGTCCCCGGCCCGCAGGTCCTGATAGATGCTGTCCTCAAGCCTGCTGGAGCGCAGCACCCGGTCTGTTGATACACGCTCCGCACCGGGAGCTGGTTTTCCTGCCCAGGGAGAGCGCAGCACATCTTCAATGGTCCGATAGGCTTTCATGAACTTCTCCTCTCGTATAGGCGTTCAGATACAGATTGTAGTCGCCTCTGCGGGTGATGAGCCGCACCCAGTAATTACAGACCTCACCCTCCAGGTAAAAGCTGAACTCATCGTGGTACTCCTCGCTCATGCAGGCATCCATATGGGCAGCGCAGAACCGCCGCAGGGTATCCAGGTCTTTGAGCGCGTTTTTGGACGTCAGCGCCTCATATACCCTGTCGATCTCTTTGCGGGCCTCCGGCGTTGCCAGTTCTCTGTGGCAGGGCCACACCGTGTTGTACCAGCGGTAGCCATCATAGTCCGCGCGGATATGTCCGATCTTCCTCAGGGGTTCCGGGAAAGAGCAGCCTTCCGCTTTTTCTTTCTCCTCGAAAACCTCCGGGAAGGAACACTTTGTCTGCAAACGGGAAAGAATATCGTTTTTCACGTTAAACACTCCTGTTCTTTGAAAGCTCGGGGAGAGGCAGTGCCTCTCCCCATACGCTCATCAGAACGGCAGCTCGCCGTCCTCCTCATTGAAGTCGGGGACAAAATCATCCGGCGTCTGTCCCTCTGCCTCGGGGTCCCCATCCTTGCTTCTGGGTCTGGAATCCCCAAAGTAGACGTTGTCAGCGACGATCTCCGTGCTGCGCCGTTTCTCGCCATCTCGGCCTTCCCAGTCACGGTTCTGAACGCGGCCCTCGACCACAGCCATGCGGCCCTTCGCAAAATACTTCGCCACGACCTCCGCCTTCTTGCGCCAGACGACCACATCGAAAAAGTCGGTCTCTTTCTCACCGCTCTTATTCTTGAAATCCCGGTCACAGGCGATGCTGAAGCTGCACACCGGGGTATCGCCGGCCTTGCGCAGTTCAGGGTCCTTGGTGAGTCGTCCCATGATAATGATTTTGTTCAGCATACGATTACCTCCAATACTTCATGTTCATTGCAGTTCTGCCAGTTCTTCCAGTGTCGCGTAGGTATAGCCGTTTTTCTCGTGAGCGCCGCGGCTATCCTTTTCCAGGTCGTCCAGCAGCTCCCGAAGCATATTGCGCTCGCTGTCGCTCTGCGCCTTTGTGTTCAATTCCCGATAGAGACCGTAGACACGCAGCAGCTCGGTCCGGAACTTCCGAAACGCCTTTTTCCCATCGGCGCCGGCAGCGACCGAGACATCCAACTCGTCCAGCACCTCTTTGGCCATGGCACGGATGTCGTTGATCTTATCCTGCATGGGATTGACGCACATCCGCTGGAGCGTGGATTCCACCGTTTCCCGGTCACCGGGCAGCTGCCAGAGGTAGTTCTTCAGGGCAAGCAGGTCGATGGGCTCCACCTGCGCATGTCCCGAGAGCCATGCTTTTGCCTGAACAACAGGGTAATAGCCCAGAAATTTGCGGTCCGATACCACGATGCCGGATTTGCGAAGCTCACAGAGGATGTCGTCCACCAGCTCATTGACCGCGTCCGGTACGGGGATCGCGGCAACGTCCCGCTGCATCTCCAGAAGTTCCTCCAGGGTGATCTCAGCACGGACCTGCCCGGCGTTTCCCGCCTGCTTGTCCTTCAGAACACGCAGACGGTTATCGCGGCCGGCGATGTTCTCCGTCACTACCTTCAGTTCCAGACGGTCATACAGCGCCGAGAGGATCTTCTCCTGCGGGTCGTTGAAATTAGGGATCTCATTGGACGCCGCAAAGAAAGAGATGGTGGGAATGGGGTATGTACGGCCTTCGTTGGTGTACTTGCGCTCATTGAATGCCGTCAGCAGGGAGTTGAGGACGCCGTCGTTACATTTGAATATCTCGTCGAGAAAGCAAATATCCGCCTCCGGGATCTTGCCGCTGGTGTTTACCACAGGCTCGCTGCCCCTTGTCAGGGCAACGGCCTTTTGGTAAGCCTCCAGATCATCACTTAGCTGCTTCACCTGGGCAATCGCCGTCCCATCCGGAGACGCGGCTGGCAGTCCGCTCAGCATATTCTCCAGATTTGATACCATTTGCGTGTATCTGCGGTCATTCTTCAAAACGTCCTGTGGGATACTGCCCGGAATCAGGCTGGATAGATCGATCCGCCCGAAAAGCTGTTCCTCATCGGTCTGCTTGGACAGCAGCCGTTCAAACTGTCGTGCGCCGGAAATGTGCTGGCGGAACAGGTTGATGGCATAGCTCTTGGCCTGGCCGGGGTCACCCAGAATAAACAGGTTCTTTCGGGTCAGCATCGCAATGGCGATCAGCTCAATGAGTTCAGACCGCTCAGCTACGGACGCATTCACATCAGCGATCACCGCCATCATCTTTTCGCGCAGCGTCATGCGGCACCTCCTGTCGCCTGACAGTTCTACTTTTTCCATGACAATACACTCCTCGTTGTCAACCTTGATTTGCGTTCTTCGGTATGCCACGATATACCTCTTTTCCATATGGATTTCCGCTCGTTTGCGTGTCCTCCCGACGTTTCAAATGCAGTCCTTCATGTACTCTGCATAGCAGGTCGGGCAGGCGCGGTTATTGGGCGCATGGTGCCCCACGGCCTTTAGCAGTGCGGAATAGAGCCGCGCGTCCCGTTCCGTTGGGAAGGAGTAGATGTCCAGATCGCACCCGCCAAGGCAGCAGTGCGCTGTTACGACCTCCCATGCGGTTTTATCTGCCGTTTCCCGGACGATGTGCGCCGGAGACTGCCGGAGCTGTTCATCAGTCCGGCTCAGGACTTCCGCAAACACCTCTGCCGCACTTGTGCGCAGCTGCCGCAGCTCAGAAATATCCGTCCTGGCCTTTGCCAGCTGGAATTGCAGGTATTTCACATCCCGCTCTTTGCCCTCCAGCTTCTTCCTCAGGAGAGATTCCCTGTAACTGCCGCAGGATTGGTCCCGGTCATCAGATAGTTCGCCGAAAAAGGCGTAAAACGCTGCTTCCAGCGCCCGCTCCAAAGAACGGACCTTCCGGCAAACGTACATTGTGATCTCTTTCATGTGCAGCATTTGAAATCCTCACGCTGCCGCAAGCTCGCCGTACTCCTGAAGCTCGCAGATGGAAATGACATTCTTCCTGTCATAGCCGCGGGGCAGGTCGGTCATGCCGCACAGCGCCCGGGGCGAACCGCAGCTGAACAGCTCATACTGGAGCTGAGCATAGATGTGCTGCTTCAGCGGCCCCTTGTCAGGGTCATAGCCCGCCACGGCCTTGATGAGCCGGAGGGCCAGCTGCTGGTACACATCATCATAGTCCAGCCGCGCCGCCTTCATCAGTCCACGGTTTTTGCCGATCACCTTGTCAATGCAGTACAAGTGCTGCTCCACGATGCGGTTGCGCTGAGCGATGGAATACTTGTTTTTCATAATGTTCCTCCTGTATTTGGGGAGCCCAAAAGCGGCAACGGCCTTGGCTCCAGTCCTCCATGAGCATGTCATGGGTATAAGATTGTGAGTTGTAGTTGGGGCTGCTGCAATTCTGCGTCCCCGCCCCGGCGGGGTCATAGTAGGCGTGGGCGCAGGTATCACAGGTCTTTTCCTCTTCCTTCAATCCGTATCCTCCTTGATGTTCTTGCGCGCCGTCTGCGCGTCAAACTGCGGACAGTATTCAAAGCCCTGATCCGTCTTGTAGAAAAAGCAGGGTTTGAGTCCGTCATCGATCTCTACCACCTGATACCGGTGGACCGCCACATGAAGCAGTTCTCCGATGGGCTCCGTGTCACAGCGTTTCCAGAACTCGGGCGGCGTCATTTCCGTATGCAGTTCAAAATCAACGGCATACCGGTTGGCGCTGGGGGAGATGGCATGACCCAGTTCCTGGCAGAGCATCGTGTGAAGCATCCAATCGTCCCGGCTCTTAAAGCCATAGATCCGCAGCTCACAGGGGCTCTTTCGCTTTGGACACCATGCCGGTACATACACGGTGGGATCGCCCCGGCGAAACCGCCGGGCCTTCCTGCCTCCGATGCAGTACCGCTCACCCAGGTGCATCATCACGCCATGCTGCTTCATGGGTATGGAGCCTTCATAACGAAAGCTGTCCGGGCAGCCGGCACAGGTGGGCTTTCTCACTGAGGTCAACACTTTATTCCTCATCAGAAGGCCTCTCATCAACACTTCTGCGGTACATGGTATGGACGCTCTGATTCTCCGGCTGCTTCAGCCAGACGCCCACCGCGGGTCTGTCCGCCTCATGGAACATCTCCTGAAACCGCTGCCGAAACGCCGTGTTTTCCATGTGATGACCACTGCTGTTGTGGTACTGGTGCAGATGGAGGTAAAGCGCCGCCAGCAGATCAGAACCGGTCAGATCGTTCTCCACGCGGATGCCGTGGCAGAGCCGCCCACCGCAGCGCCGGCAGACACCGGCAACACATAGCTTGCGCGTTTCCGCCTGGGAGAGAGTCGTGTATTCCAGCTCCCATTCCGGCTCAGTGAGGTTGTTCGCAACGTGCAACACCAGTTCCATCATGTCTTTGCTTTTCACCGGGCTGCAGGTGCAGAGCTCCCGGTCCCCATGGGGACAATTCATTTTCTGGCACATTCCTATGCCGCCTCCTTTTGTTCGCATTTTCTGCATAGGTCGATGACCTGTTGGCACTGGTCCATTTCAAAACCCCCGATATGGGTGCATCGCTCTGGCAGGCCCATTCGGCCAGCCAGCCATTTGTAGCCCTGCGTCCGGCTCATGCCTCTGGATTTCCAGAAGGTATCAAATACCTGGTGGGTCTCCATCCGTTTGAGCCGCAGCACCTCATTGGCAACATTCCCAAGAGGCCGGGTGGTCCCTTTATGGCAGCCTACGCGGGCATTACAGTTCAGGCAGAGATAGATGCTCTCGTCCTCCAGCCCCAGCCGTTTCACAGCCTCGCCGTAGATCCGCCGGGCAGGCACGAGCTCCACTTTGCCGCCGCAGTAGCGGCAGATCCGTGAGATTTTCAACCGCACTCCTCCTTTACGCCGCCTTGGGCAGCGTACTCTTCTCAGATTTTGCTTTCACATGAACGGTCGGCTTGCGCTTGGACATCTGCAAGCAGACCAGATCATCGGTGCGCATCAGCAGGATCCCGTTTTGTCCCACCTCCAGCATCAGCGTTCCATTAAGGGCCTTGAGGCAATCGGAAAGCTGACGGTGGTTGTACCAGTATTCGCCGCTTGGCGTACCTGCCAGCGGCACCACATCCATTTCCCGGCTGGAAGAGCCGTTTTCGCTTTCACAGCGGATCGTAAGCCGTCCCTCCTGAAACCGCAGGCTGAAAGAGTTGCTTTCTCCGGCCACCACCGTGACGGAGGAAACAGCCTCCCAGAGTGCCGCGGCATCAGTCAAAATCGTAAAACCGCTCTTTACGCCGGCCAACATCCGGTCTGCGTCGATGAAGTTTCCCTCCATCAGCCGGGCGGAAAAGACGAAATCTTCCTTTGTGAACACCACGGTCTTGCCGGTGGTGCCAACATACAGTTCATCCTTGTTTCCGATCAGATGAGCCAGCTTTCCCAGGGACGCGGCCGGAATGAGCATACTGACCGAGCCCTCGCTCTTGCTGTCACCTTTGGCAGCGGCAAGGCGGGAGCCGTCACAGCCCACCGCTCTGAGTCCTTCGCTGGTAAAGATGAGATTGACACAGCGCATCAGCGGCTGCGCCTCATTTTCCGATACCGCGAACACAGTCCGTCGCGCCATAGCTGGGATACCTGTCACAGGGACCGTATCCTCCGGGAACGGGATCTCCATTCGGGGAAAGCTTTTTGCGGGCAGCGCCGGGATACTGTAACCGGCGCTTTCACTGGTGATCTCCACGCGCTTGCCGTCTTCACCGGAGATCGTGACGGTTTCACCGCCCAGCAGCTCCAACATGTCTGCAAACAGCCGGGCATTGAGCACCAGCTGACCGGGCTGGAGGATCTCGGCGCTCATGCGCCGCTCCAGCGCCACCTCCAGGTTGGTGGCCGCGACGGTCACTTTTCCGTCGTCCGCAGCTTCCAGCAGGACGCCTTTCAAGGCGTCCATGGCTGCGAGATTGGGAGCAATGCTGTCCGCTGCCTTCGCCAGGGACAAAAGCTCCAGTCTGTTGAGTATGGCCTTCATAGCAGGTTCCTCCTTATGCCGCGTGGTCAAAAAGGCTCAGCTGGTTCTCATCTACCCTGACCTTTTTGGCACGCTTCTTTTTTTGCTCTCTTTCCAAAATTGCCGCAAGCTCCGCAGCCTTTTGGGGATCGATCCGTTTTGGTACCGGCGCCGGGGCAGGCTGAGGCTCCTCCTGAGGCTGCGGTACCTGATGGGTCTTTGTTTCTTCGCTTTGAACGCTTTCGCCGGGTGCTGCCATACCTGCAGGAGACACATCCCGGTTTCTGTCCGGATTGATGATCGCCATTTTTTTGAAGGCAGCCGCGATATCCTCTACATTGTCCCGGATGCCCTGCATCAGTTCCTTTGCCATCAAAGAGGTCATATCCTGTACATCGCTCATGGCGGCCAGACCCTCCTCAGTGAAGTTTCCTTCGATGATGCCCGCCACGGCCAGCTTGGAGGCCATGAGCTTCATGGCCTTGTGCTGCATGGTGTCCTTGTAGTAGAGCATATAGACCTCGACCCTGGGCGCGGTTTGGTTGATCCGCCAGGAACGTCTGGACGCTTGCCGCAGCGTAAAGAGCTTGTAGCCCATGCTGTAAAAGATCAGCGTCGTAAAAGCGTTGAGGTCCAATCCGGTCTCTACCAGGGAAGGATTGGTGATCAGCACCTGCATACCGGCGGAAAGGCGTTTTTGCACCCATTCCTCCCGGGCGGAGGGCCTGATCTTCTCACGCATGATCTCCGTGCTGTATCCTTCCGCGTTGAGCAGCTTCATCAGCTTTTGCCGCGAGTCGGCGCGTGTCCAGCTGGTGTAGACCAGTACGCGTTCCCCGTTTTCCACCTTGCGCCGGACGATATCCAGTACAGCGCGTTCCTTGGCGCCGATAGTCTCAAAGTCTCCGATGCTCTGCGGCTCTACCAGGGACTGACCTGTGTCCGGGTGTACGATCTCCGGCTGGCCGTAGGGCTGGTCCGGATAGATGGTCAGAAGGTTGAGATACGAAGAGAGGATCTTCCGTGCGGCTTTTCTGTCCGATCTCAGGACCCCCGTCAGGATCTTTTCGATACGCTTGTACTCCTTTTCAACAGCGGCCTCCATATCCAGAGGGACGGGGATCTCCTCATAATCCGGAAGATCCTTGCCCATGTCCGACAGGGAGAGAAATGCCGTTTGCTCCAGTAGGAACCGGGAGTAAACCAGCGGGGAAACGCCGGGGAGTTGGCGCGACTGCTTTTTGGTTCGCTGCGACCTTCTGTTGGAGGCATAGTCAGATTCACTTTCCTCATAGGTGGTCTCCACAACACCGTACTCCGCGTCAAAGACGCCAGGGGAGCTGTACGGCTTGCCATCCTGCAGCATCAGGCTGGGGGAAACCCGGTAGAGCAGGTGGAATATCCCGGAGGAGTAGCCGTTGATGAGCGTGGCTGTCATGCCGATGGCCCGCTTGGAGACCGCGAGGATCTCCGCCATGGCATCGCCCTGTCCGCTGTCATTGTTATATTCGTGCAGCTCATCCACGATCAGGCCATCTACCTTGCCCTTATACCTGCGCTTGATATAGGAACTCACGGGGTATCTGCGGCAAGCTCCAATAGTGGGATAATGACCGTCCGGGGTGTCTGCGATCTCCTTGAGCCGTTCCAGTACGGCCTCGTTTTTGTTTTTCCCGAAGTGCTCCGCAGCCCTGTACCGGTACACCCAGCCGTAGCCGCCGATCTTCACCCAGCAGCTTTTCTTTCCGGGATTGACCGGCTCCCAAAGCGTGGTGCCGCAGTGGTCGCACTTGTGGTTTTTGCTGTTTTCCGCCCGGAAGAAGAACTGGTCCACCTTTCCGATGTACCGCACGCCATCCTCTGAAAAGGGCTGCTCAATGGGATGCAGACAGTCGGGACAGAGAAATGCCCTCTGTCTCTCATTCCATATGGCGGCAGGCTGCTTCATGTAGCCGTCCCGTGCCTTTTCCTTGGAGATAATGGCGTAGATGCTCTTGTCCCCCTTCTCAAACAGGGCAAAGAGGCGGTCCAGCTCCGTGTTGCTCCCCACCACCACGCCTGCGGTATCCGGCAGGGTCTCAGCAATCTCACGCGCCCATTTCTTTGCCACATGGGACGGGCATAGAATGATGTTGAAGGTCTTGGCCGCACCCCGTCCTGCCTGCGCTGCCCGAAGGGCATACACAGCAGCCATGGCCGTTGCGCCGATTTTCGTCTTGCCCGAACCGCATTCCGCCACAATAAATCCGCACTTGTGCTTTTGAAGCTGCCGCTTCACCGCCTCAGCCACAGCCAGCTGCGCATCGTAGAGAGAATAGCCGGCGTGCTGACGGATATAGTCGTTGACCGCCAGGATCTCCGGCGACAACGGCTCAGAGGCTGGGTCAAACAGCGGTTCAAACTGCTTTCGGATGCGTTCTGCTACTGTGACTCCAAAGGTGTTCAGATAGCCGGTGACGTTCTCTACACCGTCAAAGCCGTCAGGGTCTTTCACCGTACCCGGTATGGCGATCGCGCCTGTTTTCAGGCCGTCCTCCACCACGGAAATGATGTTGCTGTCATCCTGCCGGCAGTTCAGCACCCAGGCCTCCAGCTTCTCCCGCAGGGAGATCACCACCAGCCGTTTTAAGATGCCTCGTTCTTCCAGCTCATCCAGCACATAGTCCCGAAACTCCGGGATCAGCGGCACCGCGGTTTTCCGGTCTACTTCCTCAAATAGCCGGTCACGGTCATTTTCGGGGCAGAAGATGATGCATTTCCGGGGCGGCAGGTCAACTTTCTCCTGGCCCTCATCCGCTTCATCTTCTGCCGTCTTTGCCTCCTGATCGTCGTCAATGGCCAGCAGCGTTGCCTCGGCATACACGCCGTCATGTGTGATCTGCCGCTGGAACCGTTTGACCTGACAGGTCAGGAGCAATGACGTTCCTCCTACCTGGGCTTCCAGGGTCGCACCGGCGTACAAGGCGTCGGCCATGGCCCGTACCATTTCCGGGTATCCGCCGAAGCGAATGGCCCGGAGCGTTTTTTGCCGGCTTTCCTGCTCATACACGATGGTGTCCGCATACGCACTCAGCCGGACTTCCTGGGTCTTGTTGTAGTAGCTGATCGGGATCAGCCTGCTTTGGTTAGTCATTCATGATTCTTCTCCTTTCTTTGGGAAACAAAAGAAGACCGCAACTGCCCATACAGGCAATTACGGTCTTCTTGGTCCCAATGTTATTTGTATTCCCGGTCAGTCCCGCGGGCGACTCATGAGGGCAGACTACCCCCCTGGTCCATTTCATCCGCCCTAAAATGCTCCGCCCTAAAAATGCTCCACCCTGGAATACAGCTATATTCTACCCCAATCTGCGGCCAGTGTAAACTTGCGGTTGCCGCAAGGGCAAAGCGGGCCATTCGGTTCTGTTTCCTTTCGTACCGAAAGCATTTCAATGGTTCATTGACCTATGCAGGAACCGATGCTTTGCATAAGGGAAGCCGGGGACACATGTAAGCAGTCGTGGGCATTGTCCCGCGCTCTTACAAATCATTGTTCACGCGGATGGTATATGGCAGGACAGTCAGCGTGTCCGGGTCGATGATGATGACTGCCCGTTTCTTTTCAAACGCATAGTTGACGGTATAGGCTGTGCCGCCCTTTGCCGAGCCGTTGAAGATGGCAAGAACGAAATTGGCATGGTCGATCAGCCAGCGATTGCGCCGGAACATACAGTCGCGTGTGTAGTGGCGACTGATATAGACGGTTTCGTCACACTCCGCCAGGATGTTGAAATAGCGTTCCCGCTGCTCCACGCTCCAGCGGTCCGCCTGACTTTCGCATGGCAGCACCGCAATCAGGCGGATGTCCTTTTGGGGATATTTCTTCATGCAGGCGAGAACGATCTCCGCGCCCCAGATGTCTGCACCCAGCGCCATCCCCGTAAGAAATGTTGTCACGCCATTTTCAATCAGGGACACGATCTGAATCGTCATCAGGGCCTTGAGTTTACAGCAGTCCGGGTGTTCTTCATCGTAGCCGAATTTGTAGCTGGACGGTCTGTGTCCGGTAAATGCACAAGTCAAATCTTCCATAATACCGCCTTCGTGAATAAGCAAAATATGATGTGCATAAAATCATTATAAGCCAAATACATTTTGCTGTCAATAAGCCGAAAATGATGTACGATATAATATTTTACGCATCATTAAGAAGGAGGTGCGTCGCATGAAATCGTTTTGTGAGATTCTTCGGGAACTGCGGGAGGATCGGGATATGACCCAGGCCGATGTTGCAAATCTTCTCGGCACTTCGCAGCAATACTATTCCAAGTATGAAACTGGCAAATATGAAATGCCGATCCACTATGTTGTGCCCCTTGCAGACTTCTATGGGGTATCTGTGGACTATCTCCTGGGGCGCACGGCCTGTCGGGTACGCCTGGAGGAATATCAAAAGCCAATCGTCGCCGGGTACACGGCAGACGAACTGCTGGCGGATGTACTGACGCTGGACCGCAAGGGGCGGGAGAGTGTCCGTGAGTATATCGAATTGCAGAAGAAAGTGAACCGGCAGAATAAAGGCAAATGATGACGGCCTACCCAGGCCGTCATTTTGTTTTCCTCCGGCACACGGAAACGGAGGGTACGGGAAAGCGGCAAGCAATGCCAAGCGGGACCCACTTTGCGAAAACCGCAGATTGCGCGAACGAACATCAAATGCGCACCTTGGCTTCTCAGGCTGGCGCCTTCTATGAGAGCAACATCTGTAAAATGTAAAAACCCCGCATCGTCAAAGACTGTTATGACGGTGCGGGGAGATTTCATGTGGTTTCATAGCTGCAGTGTTGTATCGAATATCAATGGTTGGGATAAAATGAATTCGCAGAAGTAAGCTCTTCCAAAAAACGCTTGATTTTCACCAGATAATTGCATATAATAATACTGCGAGGTGAGAATATGATAAAAACGACGGATATGCTCTTGGAGGAACTTCGGGAATACGCAAGTCCCCGCTCCAAGCTGTCTCGCATGGCAAAGAATGGTGAGATCTTCCCAATCGTCAAGGGCCTCTATGAAACGGAGAAGGGTACACCGGGTATTTACCTTGCGGGCAGCATCTATGGTCCATCCTATGTTTCTTTTGAATATGCGCTCGGCCATTACGAATTGATCCCGGAGGCAGTCTACACCCTGACCTGCGCTACTTTTGAAAAGAAAAAGGCCAAGAAGTATGAAACGCCGTTTGGTACATTTACCTATCGGGATGTCCCCTCCGAGGCATTTCCTCTGGCGCTCAAGCTGGTAAACGAGAACGGGTACTATTACCGCATTGCCACGCTGGAAAAGGCTCTTTGTGATATACTCTATACCCTGCGGCCAACCGCCAACGCAGCAGAGCTGCACATCATGCTGAATGATGATCTTCGGATCGAAGACAGCGAATTGAAAAAGCTGGACGCCGACTTGGTTGCCGAATTGTCAGAGCACTACCACACCACAAATGTAAAAAGACTTAGCACATTGTTGAGGAGGCTGCAGAAATGAGTGCCGTAATCGAGCAAATGCTGAAGGCGTATCAGGTTGAGAATATCTATGACAGAAAGAACGCCATGAAGGAGATTATGCAGGAGATCGTGTTGTGCGGCTTATCCCGCGCCGGTTTCTTTGACAAGGCTGCATTCTACGGCGGCACGGCTCTGCGCATTTTCTACGGTCTGGACCGTTTTTCCGAGGACCTGGACTTCTCCCTGGAGACCACCGATCAGGACTTTGATTTGAAAGCGTATTTTCCGATTCTTGAAAAAGAGGTGCGCTCCTTTGGCCTGAATGTGACCATTCAAGAGAAGGAAAAATCCAAGGACAGCGACATCCGCTCCGCGTTTTTGAAGGGCAACACCAAGGAACATCTGCTGCTGTTCTACGCGGATGAGAAGATCGCAGGCAGCGTTGCCAGAAGCGAGGCGGTCAAGATCAAGTTTGAGGTTGATGTAAACCCGCCTGCCTTTGCGACCTTCGAGCATAAATATCGCCTGCTGCCTGTTCCGTACAGCGTAAGACTGTATGATATGCCCTCACTCTTCGCGGGAAAGATCCACGCTGTGCTCTGCCGTGCTTGGCAGAGCCGTATCAAGGGCAGAGACCTGTACGACTACATCTTCTATCTGTCTAAAGGCGCGCCCGTCAACAGGATGCATCTGCGCCAACGGCTGATCGACTCCGGCTACATTACAGATGATGTTGATTGCACGCTGGCAGAAATCAAGAAGATGCTCTGCGACCGCTTTGACTCCATTGACTTTGAACAGGCAAAAAGGGATGTGGAACCGTTTATCCGTGACACGTCTGTACTGGATATTTGGAGCGCCGACTTCTTTACGCAGATCACAATGAACTTAACTGAATGCTGAGCAAAGCCCTGTGCGACCGGCCCGGATCAGGCCGGCTGCACGGGGCTTTTTCATGTTTATCCGGCTGGTGAACCCGGAGGCCTTTTCCAGATCTTCATCACGCGGGCGGCGTGACCATACTGTCAGCGCGGTATCTGATGCTCAATATACCCTTGTCACCATCGGCGTGGTGTGGTACCATATTTAGCTGTTGGGAGGGAGCATCAAATGACGTACACAGACGAGGAGATCGCTTTGATCGACGGGGTGATCCAGTCTTACTTTGCCCCGTGTTCTGTCAGCCGGCAGCTGCGGGAGAAATATTGGGACACGCATCAAAACATTACGCACAGCCGGATCGGACGCGAAGATTTGGTCAATATCAGGGCAGCTTTATCATTCCTGCTCCCTGCTTTTGACGGCGACCGGCAGATTCAGCGGGACCTGGTATCTGTCCTGGCAAAGACGAAGCTTCTGCTCAATGAAGTCGTCGATAGCTGAGTTAACAGCTATCAACGGCTAACAGCATGGGGTTTTCAGACTTTGCGGCGGGGACGGTCTGCTGAAAGCGAATCGTTCCCGCCGTAACCGTCAAAGCTGACGGCGTGTAGACTCCTAATCGAGTAGATAAGGGCAGTTAGCCCCGTCCTCTCACGCCACCGAGTGTGCCGTTCGGCGCTCGGCGGTTCAATCGCATAAGTGCAGGGACTCGTATCTGTCGGATAGACTATTGTATCCGGCTCGTGCGAGTCTCTCATTTGTAATAGACTGAGTCAATATCGGGCTTCCGGCTACATTCCAGTAAGCTTTCAGGTATCCCCATTTGCGGGCGTAGCGTTTCGGTATGCCCAGCTTTATGAGGTTGCGTATCCTCGCCGAGGGCACCTTCCATTGCTTCCAGATATATACCCAGAATCTTCGTCTCAGCCACTCATCCCATCTCTGCATCGTGTTCTTCATGTCCGCAATCCAGAAGTACAGCCTGATTGAAACGGCGAAAGAAAACCATTTGGATCCGTACCGATACCTGCTCTGGGTCCTATGGAATGCTCCTGCCCTGAGCCAGGCAGATGTGGCGTGGGCGGAACAGCTTACGCCCACGCCAGTGCTCCGGATGAATGCAGAATACCACTAAAATGAAATCATGCCCTCCCAACTTGATTTGGGAGGGCATGATTTTTATACGCCGAGAGCTTTGACGATTACGATAGATGCGTAAGCAACTCAAGGGAGGCACCCCCTTATTCGGAACGCAGTGACGGAAAACAGCCCGGGCGATCGACGTCCGGGCTGTTCGACTCGCTGAGCGCATGATACAGGGCTTCCCCTATATAGAAGTGCGCCATTCGGTTTTAGATACTGTTTACTTGCCCAGGCAGCGGAACAGGAAGGTCACGATCTGGGCGCGGGTGCAGTCTGCGCCGGGGCTGAAGGTGGTGTCGCTGGTGCCGTTGGTGATGCCGTTGGCCACCGCCCACATGACCGCCTCGCCGTAGTAATTCTCCAGGTCCACATCGAAGAAGGGATTCTGGAACATCCATGCACCCTGCATGCCGCCGCCCTGGGCCTGCTCGCTGCGGTAGATAAAGGTCATAGCCTGAGCGCGGGTACAGGTGGCGTTGGGACTGAAGGTACCGTCGCCGGTACCGGTGGTGATGCCCTGACTGACAGCCCAGCGGACCGCCTCGGCGTAGTAGGCGTCAGCGGGAACATCGGAAAAGTTCATGGCATAGTTCACCACAGGACTACCGGCGGCGCGCCACAGGAAGGTGACGATCTGCGCCCGGGTGCAGGGGGCATTGGGGCTGAAGGTGGTAGCAGAGGTACCTCTGGTAATGCCGTTTTCAGCGGCCCAAATCACGGCATCGTAATAGTACGCGCTGGCGGACACATCCTTAAAAGGATTCTCCGTGGTCTGTTCAATTTCCGTGAACACCGTCTCAATCGTCACCTTGGATGCGGGCATGGTGAAGATATAGACACCGTTCTTCTCAGTGACCTTGATCCTGTCTCCGTTCTTGTCAAGGACCTTCAGGGTATCAAGTTCATAGCCCTTGTCGGGCTTCACAGTGATAGTCACTGTATCGCCCTTGGAGGCATTCTTGGGGCTGACAGACACAGTACCGTTCTTGGTGCTGGCGGCAGTGACACTATAGGTGGGGGTGCTGCTGCCTCCGCTGCCGGAAGAGGACACCACATAGGGCTTAATGCTGCCGGTCAGGTTGTTGTAGTTGGCCTGGTCAGCCACCGCGGGAGTGTATGTCCAGTTGTACGCGGTGTTGGCGGAAACCGTCTGGCTGTCGCCCAGATCCCACACGATGGAACCGCCGGCGGGCGTGATGCTGCCCACGCTCAAATCCGCGTCCGCCAGGGTCTTGTCGCCGGTGGTGATGGCGGTGTAAGCGGGCGTGCCGGTGGGGGTGGCCTTGTTGATGGTCACCTTGATGATATCCTCAACCGTTTCATAGGTGTCCGTGTCCGTGGGGATGAACACCACAGTCACATTCTCGCTGCTGTCCGCAACCTTCACGGGAGCCGCGTTCTTGAAGCTCCAACTGCCTTCCACGCTGGCGGTGCCGGTAATGGCACTGGCAGGAACAGCGAAGCCGGTATAGGTCACGGTGATGTCGTTGGCGCTGACCGTGGGAACGTCCTTTGCCGTCAGTTCGATATTGATATTGACGGTGGCGTCCTCATAATTGTCGGAGGTGATGACCACAGGCAGGGTCGCACGGCAGGCTGGGAGCTCGCTGGACAGAGTGTAGGTCACTTTGCCAGTGTTATCCACATTCCAGCCGTATATTGTAACGGGATCACTCTTGGCCGGGGTTCCTTTGGCATAGGTCAGGGTGCCGGCATCGGCGGGCATCCCCGCGCGGCCGATATCCTTGCTCTGCTCAGTGGTCACAGTGTACTTCTGCCAGACAGAAATATCAGCCAGCGTCGGCGCGTCGGCCTTATCGACGGTAAGGCCGCTGACGGTGCAGGTTTTACCCTGATAGGACAGCTCGATGGAGGTATCGCCCACGGCCAGAGCGCCGAAGGTCACCTCAGCGGTGACATCTCTGGTGTTGCCGCTGGCATAGGTGGCGATGACGGTCAGGCCATCGGTCTTGAAGGCCTCGCCATACTTGTAGCTGGTCGTGTCAGGTGTGCCAGAAGCGGAGATGCTGCTCAGCGTATCGGCCTCCACAGTCAGGCTGATGGTGCCGGTAACAGTCTTGTAGTTGGTGCTGTCGGTGGGGGTAAAGGTCCAGCCGTAGTCAGCAGTACCAGCCGTCAGGGTCTGACCAGCGGTCAGCTGCAGCGTTCCATCAATGGCCTCGCTGGCCCTGCTCAGGGAGATGTCGCCCAGCGCGGTGCTGGTGTAGATAGTATCAGGGCTGGCCTTCGTGACAGTACCCACGGCGGGATCAGCCTTGGAGATGGTCACGGTGACGGTGGGCTGGGTCAGAGTGTAGTTGCCCGCTTTTTCACCGGTCAGGGTAATTTCGGCAAAGGTAACGATCTTGTTTTCGCCCGCGTTGGCGTCCGTGATGGTACCCGTGGTAGGCATTACGGCCGCAACCTGTTCTTCGTCGCCGGACACAATGCCAGAAAGCACGCCGCCGGCCAACTCGACCGTGGTGTTGCCCGCGGCATAAACCCGGTCGGTGGCCGTCAGGCCGGTGACGGTCAGTTCCTTCTTGGCAATGGTGAAATCGGCGGGAACCACGGTTTCCTGATAGTTGGCGGTGGCGGCAATGGTAGCCTCCACGGTGTAGCTGCCCGCGTCAGTGGGCTTCTCGGTCAAATATCCGCCGTCCTTGACCTTGTAGCGGTAGGTGACGGCCCCATCTTCCGCATCGCCGGTCACCACAGGCTCGTTGGGTGTATCGCCGTAGGTCCAGCCCTCCATGGTGACGGTGGCGGACTGGGGCGCCGCGGTGATGGTGTAGGCCTTGGTGCCGTTTTCAAATGTAAAAACATAGTTTGCGGATTTGCCTTCACCGGTGATGTCATAGGTGCCCACAGGGCTGGAAGAAGTGGCGGAGGTGGCCAGGGCATACACATCGGTGTCGCCGTCCACGATGCCGTTGTCCGTAGCCGTCAGCTCCGCGATGGCCGCGCCGTAGGCGCTGCTCTTGGGCTGGATGGTCACGGTGACCGGCCTGGGGCTGATGCTGGCGGTGGTGGTTGCCTGCTGCTCTTCCTCCGCCAGAGTGTAGTTGCCCGCGCTGTCGCCGCCCAGAGTCAGACCGGTGATGTTGACCGTCTTGTCAGTGCCGACATTTTTATCCTCAAAGGTGCCGGTAGCGGTGACAGACAGGGTATCACTTTCCAGTTTTCCGGTGAACACGGCATTGGTGTAGACCAGCGTAGCTGTAGCTTTGCCGTCATAGTCCTTGTCGCTGGCGGTGATGCCGGACACGGTGACCGGTTTGCGGCTGATGGTGAAGTCCCTCGTGGCGGAGGCTTCGGCATAGTTCGTACCAGCCGCCTTGGTGACCTTGACGGTGTAGTCGCCCGCATCCTTGGGGGCTGTCTCGGTATAGGTGCTGTTGTCCGCGCCCTTGACCTTATACTTCACGGTGACGGTTCCGTCGCCGGTGACGGAATATCCATTTTCTTCCAGATCGGCGGGCTGTCCGTTGTACTCTTTACCGGGGTCGCCGGTAATGGTCACACCGCCGGCGGCCTTGTTCACCGTGACGGTGGCGGTATTACTCTTGACAGTGCTTCCTCCGTAGGTCACCGCACAATAGTATTGATATGTACCCGCGTTGGGCTGGGTCAAGGTCAGCGTGTTCGAGGTTTCGTTCGTCAACTTCTCGGTGCCCTTGTACCACTGGTAGGTAATTCCATCCGTTCCGCCGCTGGAATTCTGGGCGGAAACACTGAGTTGGACATCGCCGCCGTAGGTGACGGTCTGGCTCTGAGGCTGGGCGGTGATCGTCACAGCAAGCTTGTAAGTAGCCTTCACGGACAAGGCACTGTAAGGCATGGTGAAGGCGTTGTTGGAAATACTTACAGAAGGGGTCGTCGTCCATGAATCGAATACATAGCCGGTTTTGTTGTAGGGCACCAGGGAGAAGGATGTGCCCGCCTTTCCATAACGGGTTCCACCGTAGTCGTCAATCAAGCCTGCCACGGTGCAGTCAGTGAGGGTCAGGGGACAATATACACTGCCCGTGACGCGCTCCGCACCCGACAGTGTTCCGTTCACATAGAGATTGTAGCCGCCGGTGTTCAGCGACGCGCCTTCCGGAACAGTCAGGCTCTCATCACTTGCAATGCAATAAACGGACGGCAGCGTCTGACTGCCATAGACCGTGCCGTTCTTGCCGAGGAAGTAGAAACCGGCGGTTTTCGTTGGGGTGGTATATTGGCCCTCGTTGTTGACATAGGTCCATGCGGTGCCATTCAGAGTAAAATTGATACCAGATGACGTAGCATCGCCGCCGTGGCCGATGTCAGCAGCAGGGGTGGTCATAGCGCTTTGATCGCCTCTGGTGGCAGTGACTGTTCCGCCGGAGATGGTAATACTACCGCTGCCGCCGACATAATGGCCGCCGCCGATGCCGGCAGCCCACTTGCCGCCGGTGGCGTTAACCGTGCCGCCCTGAATTGAAACCGTTCCCAGATAAGTCGTAGCCGTTTGGCCGGCGCCGGTACCGATGCCGGCACCCATATTGCCGCCTGTGGCTTTGACTGTGCCGCCGCTGATCACAATTGTACCTGCTTTGGTGTAGTTGCCGCTGCCGATGCCGGCAGCCTGAAGACCGCCCTCGGCCGTGACATTGCCGCCGGAGATCTTAATCGTTCCCATTGCGGTGCCGCCCGGGGCGTTGCCGATACCGGGAGCATAACTGGTGCCGTAGGCCTTAACCGTACCGTTGGAGATGGTAATGCTGCCCTGTGGAGAACCTCCGCCGCCGCCGATTGCTGCACCACAGTCCGTATTACGAACAAAATTGGTTCTCGCAGTAACAGTACCGCCGCTAATGCTGACATTGACAGAATTTTTAGCAATAGCACTATCAGCCTTGCTGCCGCTGCCGATTCCCGCTCCTGTATCTGCATCTGCATTAATTTCGCCGCCTGTAATCGTGACACTGCTGGTGTCAGATACCCATGAACCGGCACCATATCCATATCCTGTGCCAATTCCGGCGCCACTGGCACCGTGGGCCTCGATTTTGCCGCCGTTAATAGTGACATTGACCGGTAGGATCGCGTCGCTACCGCCGCCGATGGCTGCGCCACTCGAAGCCGTGGCGTAGATCTCACCGCCGTTGATTGCTATTGTGGACGTTACAGACGCTCCCGCATAACCGCTGCCGATGGCTGCGCCATTCGAAGCCGTTGCGTTGATCTTACCGCCGCTGATGATAACCTGGCAGGGACTCGAACGACCACCGCCGATGGCTGCGCCGCCGTTGGTATAAGTAGAGTTGGCGGTGATATCACCGCCGTTGATGGTAACCTTGCCGGTACACCAACGACCACCGCCGATGGCTGCGCCTTCGTAGTTAGAAGTGGCGTTGATCGTACCGCCGTTGATGGTAACGTCGGCAGTGCCATAATAATCATCAGCGCAGCTGCCGCCGCCGATGGCTGCGCTACAGCTGTTAGCAGTAGCGGTGACCGTACCGCCATTGATGGTAACGGTGGCAGTGCCATATTCACCGGAATTTTTTCTGCCGCTGGCGCCGATGGCTGCGCCATAGCCGTTAGAAGTAGCGTTGATCGTACCGCCATTGATGGTAATGCTGCCGGCTCCGCTCATGCTCTTTTCGAGGCGCTGGCCGCCAATGGCGGCATCATAATACGACGACGATGACGATGACGACGAATTCTCGACATTCAGTTTGCCGGTGCCAGCAGACTGACCGTAGATGGTCAGCGTGCCGACATTCTTCATCACCTGGATGTTGCCCTTGATGGTGAGACTGCAGCCGTCGGCCAGGATCAGGTGGACATTGCCCTTGACTGTGATGCAGGCAAAGGTGTCCGCGGAGTCCGTTTTGCCGATGGTCACATTGCTGTTTACCACATACCAGGTGTCCTGTCCGTCCTGACCCCAGGTAATGGCCGTGTCGCTTTCACTGCCCGTCACCTCGGTGGCGCTGGAACAGGTTGCTTGTTTCAGTTGTTTTGCGCTGCTGTCCCAGTAATAATAGGTTACATTCGTTGCCGCCAGCGCCGTGGCCGGCAGCAGCGTTAGGCACAGGGCCAGCGCCGTGATGATACTGAACAATCGTTTTTTCATAGAGGTTCCTCCTGCTTTGGAAATATAACCGCATTTACTTTACGGCTTTGCGCCGTCTGTTTCAATAGCCCCTGCGCGAAACGACATTAAAACGGCGTAAAACGACAAAAACCGCCGCACACCCTGCTGCCGAAGCAAGCAGCCGTGTGCGGCGGTTTGGATATGGGTTTGTCACGTTTCGCTATCTCTCTCCCGCGTCTTGCCAAAGTAGCGCATCAGTGCTTTGTTGGTGTCGCTGCTGATTTTGACGTATTCGATCTCCGTAAGATTGAACAGGATGCACCCGCAGTGGCCCTTGAAGGTGGGGAAACAGGTCACCTTCAGATAGGCGTCGATCTCCGGGCTGTAGTCCATGACCTCCAGCGTTTCACCGTACAGTGTGGCCCGCTCATACAGACGCAGCCATTTGGTATTCATGTTGGAAAACAGGCTGCCGAAGGAGCTGCCGATCAGCTTTTCCAGAGGCATTTTTTCCAGCTTCGCCAGGGCGGGGTTGCCGTAGCGGAAGATCCAGTCCACGGCGCGGCGCTCCTCGTCGAACACCATCTCAATGTCCGTGAAGGCGAAGGGCATGGCGTCAAAGCCGCGGTAATGGGCCCGGTATTCCTCCTCCGTGGCGGGAATACCGTCCCGGGTGAAGCCGCTGATCAGGCGCTTCTGCGCTTCCTGAAGACGGGCGATGATCTGGTTTTTCTTCCGGATGGTGTAGATCAGGGATTCGCCGTTGTTGAGATTGATGTGGTCGGTGATGTCGTGGATGGCCATGGCGGACACCAGACAACCCCGGTGGACCTTGATAAATCCGTCGCCCAGGGCTTCCTCCAGCTCACTGATCTTCATTCGCGTCTCATATACCTTGCCGCCGGAGACGTGGATCTCGGCGGTCCTTTCGATCATCAGGACATAGAGAATGGTGTTGGCGTTCAGCACCAGCTTTGCCCCGTTGGATAAAATCGTGATGTATGCTGCTTTCTGCAATTCAAGTACCTCTTTTTCTCTGACTGGTACAGGAATTATCGCATATTTCCTTTTGAATTTCAACTGTGTCCGGCGCACGGATATGGCTGCAGGCAAACCGTGTAAAATTACATTGTCTCCCGGCGCTTCTGCCAGACCAGATCGTAGCCCAGCACATCGGCCAGCTCAACGGCTTCGGTGTTCCGCAGGGAGCCGTGCCGCAGATTGCCGGACAGGTTGGGGACGCTGCTGCTCCAGCCGTGTTCGTCGGCCAGCAGCTTTACCGCCTCCGTCATGGTCATGCCCTTCCAGGCGATGAAGGATTTCACTTCATTACGGCAGTATTCCGCCTTGTTTAACACTGTTTTACGAACACCTGCCAATCAGCGCCATCCGGTTTTCTACATAGGCTGCTATATGTGATGTCCTGCAATATCAGCCGGGTGACATCTTGGAAATACAGCCCTGAAGAATAAAATGAACGTGGATGAAGCATATGCCGATGAAAAGGGCAAACGATGACCATGGCGCCGGAGCAAATCCTCAAGGATCTCTTTGTAAGAACTGAAACAGAACAAGCGGAAAAACAATAAAACGGAAATTCCCTGTAAGGTGCCCGCCTTACAGGGAATTTATTCTGATCATCTATAATCTTACGTTAAACTTTGAATAGCCCAAAAATGTTCCACTTGACTTCTGAAACGAAAACGGATATGGTGCCGTCTAATAGGATGAAGCCGCTTCAAGTACCGGGGGAAACACTATGGAACAAATCGAAACAAAGAAAGCACAATTTTCAGCCGCCATGGGAGATCAGGAGATCATTCAACTGTTCTTTCAGAGGTGCGAGGAAGCCATTACCCAGACCCAGAAGAAATATGGTGCGCTGTGCCGTAGTGTGGCCCAGCGGCTCCTGGCAGACCCCAGAGACACGGAGGAGTGTGTCAGTGACACCTACCTTCGTGCCTGGAATGCCATCCCGCCGGAACGCCCCCGCTCTCTGCGGGCCTATCTGGCCCGCATCACCCGGAATCTGGCATTGGACCGTTATAACTACAATACTGCCGCCCAGCGCAGCACCGCCCTCACCGACGCTTTTGAGGAATTGGAACCTTGGATCGTTGCCGGGCAGGGTGATCCGGACACAGAACTGGATGCATCAGAGCTGCGCCGGGTGCTGAACGGCTTCCTGCGCCGTCAGAGCGCTGAGGCCCGCGTGTTCTTTTTGCGCCGCTACTGGTATGGAGAGAGCATCCGGGAGATTGCGGAAGAATGCCATGCCAGCGAAGCAAAGGTCAAGACATCCCTGTTCCGCACACGGGAACGGCTGCGCGCGGAACTGGAACAGGAAAGGATCACACTATGAACAAAACTCGTTTTCAGAAATGGATGAACGCCGTGGACGATGACTTGCTGGAGGAAGCGCAGCAGCCCATGCGGAAGAGACGGACCTGGCTGTACAGTGCCGGGGCGATTGCCGCCTGTCTTGCCGTGGCTGTAACTGCCGTCACCATGACCCACCGGGGCACTGACCAGCCGGCCATGATCGCAAACCCCATGCACGAATCCAGCGCAGCTGAGTTTCAGCAGCTGGGGTACTCCATCCCTCTGCCGGACAGCGCCTCTGGCACCTCCTACTACCTGATCGACACAGGGGAAAGCGACAAGCAAATGGCCGAAGTTAATTTTGAACAGGGCGGACGGTCGTACTACTGCCGTGCCTTAAAGGCAGAGCAGCCCCAGGACATCTCCGGCATTTTTGCTGACTGGACGGAGAGCCTGGACTGGAGCGGCGAAGATGTCTCCGTGCAGCTGCGCAAGTCCGAGGATGCGGCCTGGGTGGGCTGGTATGCCCCGGAGGCCGAGGTGCAGTGGTGTGTTGCCGGCGGCAGCGATGCCCAGGTGCTGCTGGACACCGCCCAAACCATTGTGGAGAAGCTGGGGTACGTCATGCCGCTGTATCCGATGGAAAGTGTGGAGGATGCCTTTGCCGACGGCGGATACTCTGTGGACTTCACGGCAGCGGACCTTGTCAAAACCGGGGATGGGTATTCCCTGACCGCGGAGATCTATGACTATGACCGCTATGAACTGGAAGATATTCAGGGTTTGAAAGAAGGCGACCAGATCCAGGTCTGTCGGAAGCCGGTGACCGTTGAGAGCATCCGGCGGGATAACGGCACCGTCATCATCAACGGCGGCATCGAAAGCGGCGGCGTAGAGCTGATTGAGGATGACGGTCTGTACCGCACCTACGCAATGGATGACCATCCGATCTACTATGATCTGGGAACGATCACCCTGCCCCTATCTACCGACTGCACCTTTGAAGATCACGCCGACCTGGAACATGAACCTGATGGCCTGGTTTATGAGTACGAGGACGTCCCATCGGCTATTACGTCCAGTGAAATGCCCTTCAACTGCTACAACACGGTCATCACTGTCCGGCAGGAGCAGGTGGTGCAGATCATCCGCTATTGGATTCCCTGATGGATCAACATATAGAATCGAGGTAACATGACATGATTCAGAAAGAAAAATACAACGTAAAAAGGGTGCTTGCCCTGATTCTGTCTCTCGCCTGCGTGACAGGGCTGCTGGCAGGGTGCGCTCAGCAGAACACCGGTGAAGGCAAAGCTGAGGGAAGCTCCTCGGAAGAACCATCGTCCGACACCTGGTATGAAGCAGATCAGGAAGCAGGCATTCTGACCGTCCGCCTTCCCGCCGAAAAGGAAGGATTCATTTGGGACTTTACCATCGACGACACCACCCTGTTGGAGCTGGTCACGCTGGAGGACAATGACGGCACCTTTGTTGCCAGCTTCCGGGCGCTGGAAGACGGCGAGACAGTTGTGTCTTTCTCCTATGCCAAGGATGATGTGCTGGAGGAAATCCGGGCGCTGAATGTTACCTGCAAGGATGGAAAAGTAGCCGACGTCTCCAACGCTTCCGTTATGCCCATTAGTGGGCAGGATGATCCGGAGATCACAGACCTTCGAAACAGCAACAGCATCCCCATGATTATGAAGGAACACAGCGCGGTGACCTGCGTCTCCGAGACCTGGGACGGGGAGAACAACTGGCAGAATAAGACTGTCCGTCAATTCGTCAGTTCCGATGGTCGCCTGTGGTATGACTACGAACAGTACGATGATGCTGACCAGGTCGTATACTGCGAGGCGGGATACATCAACGATGACGTTCCCGGTGCCCTGTATACCTGCGAAAAAGACGGCCTGAAAACGATGACGCTGTGCCCGGCGTCTGAGTATGAAGCCATGGTGTCTGATCGCTGGCTGGCGCGTCAGCCGTATGACTATGAGACCGTGGCGGACAAGACCGACAGCACAGAGTATGGAACCACCACCCTGACCGCCGCCAGGCAGAATGGTCTGACAGGGATCAACAGCGAGGTCATTTACTTTATCGACGATGCGACCGGCCTCATCACCGGCATGGAGGTGACGGAGCATAGTGCAGAGGACGGCAGCGTAGTCTCCGTGACCCGCAGCAATATTCTCTACGATGAACCCCGGCTCATGGAGGAGCAGGCGGCTATGAATATTCTGTTCCCGGAGGACGCCTGCTATCTGAACGTGATCATCAATCCCGGAAAAGAGAATTCCGAGGAACAGGCTTTCCAGATGGATAAGTCCACGGAGGTGGAATTTGACGCCATGGAGGGCTATCAGCTGTACTACGATTATGATTGTACCCAGCCCATGGATTGGATCGATGTGGGGCAGAATAAGCTGACTGTCTATGTCACGATAGATCCTGCGAAATAAGCATTTAAGAGATTCTTCTGTGATTGAACACAAACAGATTTCGAAAATCTAACGCCGTAAACGGCATAGGAAGATCACTATAAATCAAACACACGAGCAGTGGAATAGATGGACAATTCTTGTCACTTCGGATATTAAGCCCGCATCGGTGCAGACGACGATAAGATTTCTCCATTGCCAATGGCGCACTTCTATACAGGGTAAACCCTGTATTGTGCGTCCTGCGGAGCGAACAGCCCGGACAATTGAAGTCCGGGCTGTTTTGCGTCACTTCGTTCCGAACAAGGGAGTGCCTCCCTTGCGCTGCTTACGCAGCTATTGGTATAGGTCTTGAAGTTGACCGTACAGCCTGTGTACTCTCTGCGTTCCAGAATGTTGACCACAGAACTATCTCGCCATTCGTAGGGGTTCTCCGGTTCGGCGTAAGGGGTCTTCTGCCCCTGCCGTTTCTTGTAGGCAGTGGGCGTCAGCACCTTGTCCGCTTTGAGCTGATTGGTGATCTGCTGAGGGCCGCGTCTCTCCATACACATATCGAAGATACGTTTGACCACAGCGGCAGCTTCTTCATCAACGATTCACTGGTGCTTGTCCGCCGGGTCTTTGACACAGGTGGTACAGCGTCAACAGCGTCCACCGCCTTCCGCTCCTTGCGGGCGTGATCTGTGAAAACCCTTGCTGTCATTTTCTGTGCATCCGGCAGATGCAGGATGTGCTCCATGACCTCCTTTTTGATGGGATGGATAGGATAGAAAAAGACCGCCTGCATTTTCGGTAGACGGTCTGACTGACGGCATGGGATTTTCAAACTTTGCGGCGGGGACTGTCTGCGTCAGAAGATTGTATCCGCCACAAAGTGCGCTGGGATAGCTGCGTAAGCAACGCAAGGGGGTCACTCCCTTGTTCGGAACGGCAGCGTAAAAAGTCATCATAGTTTTTTCCTCCTGTCTCGCAGCTTTGTCTAATCACTCTTACGGGAGAGGTGCGGAAATAACAACAATTCGCTACTATCTTGCTCACTACGCTGCTCCATAAAGGCCGGATTATTGCATGGAAAGCTATCTTGTACAGGGCTTCTTGAAATGATAAAATGGATTCGACAACTCTGAATCTGATTGAAAGGACGCATGGATATGACTCCACTTGAAATTATGAAACAATCCGCTGCCTATGCCAGTGGGTATGAGAATACACCAGTAATGGAGCAACAGCGTGCAAAACAGCTTTGCTGGGAATATAACCGCACCGCACCGGATGAACAGGAAAAACGCAGGTCCATTTTGCAGAAACTGTTGGGGTCGTGTTCGCAAATGACCGGTATTGAGCCGGATTTTCACTGCGATTATGGCTTCAACATCCATATCCATGGCCTTGCTGTTATCAATTACAACTGCGTCATTTTGGATACTTCGCCAGTAAATATCGGTGCAGGGGCTTTTATTGCTCCCGGCGTGTGTCTGGCCTGCTCCGGCCACTCTGTTGATCCGGAACAGCGCAGTCACGGCATTGGAACTTCTGCGCCAATCACGCTGGAAGAGAATGTTTGGATTGGTGCAAACGCTACGGTTTGTGGCGGTGTTACCATAGGTGCCGGTTCTGTCATTGGTGCTGGAAGTGTGGTAACACATGACATCCCGGCGGGGGTTGTTGCGGCAGGAGTGCCTTGCAAGGTCATTCGTCCCATTACAGAAAAAGACAAAATTTCATCGGCGGAGATTTTATTCTGATAGATAATAGATCATTGATACTGGTGTTTTCCAGCTTGGCAGACTGCTGAGCTTCGAACAAATTGGCATCTGCGGAGGAAACGGAATATGTGGAAATGTCCGAAATGTGGAAGGGAATTCAAAAGAACAAATCAAGGTCATTACTGTGGTAACGAGCGGTTGGAGGAATTGCAAACAGCGGACAGCTACGACTCCATCTCCGTGACCGGGCAGTCTGCCGATTGGATAGAGGTGTTGGCGGTGTTTGCCGTGAAGGTGGCTGGATCCGATGCAGACGCCGCGGACGTGGCCACCATGGATGCCGACCGCATCGTTCGCCTGAAAGCGGTCTTTTGGGATATGACCGGGATCGCAACGGAGGTGGAAACGATCAACCACCCCGGCAGCGGTGACGACGATGGCTGGACGGAGCGAAACCTCTATATCACCATTACTATTTCCGGGGCCGTGGTGAATTGCGCCGTTCCTTCTGTATCCGCGCCGCACAGCAGGCGATCATTTCCTCCGGCGTCGGGATCGCACCGGCGCACGGAATCTCGGAGACGATACCGGCGTCCCTTGGCTGCGCCATGAGGATGGCAAGGCTGATTTCCCTGCGGACTTCTTCCACGCTGATCCCTTCACGCGCGGCGATGACTTCCATGGCGCGTCGCGCTGCGGTAAGCTGCTTGGCATTTGTTTTCATACGGTTTCCCTCCTGATATTTCTCTCAGCGATATTTATTGCTTAATTTAACGACAACATAGCATAAGTATTGAGAGGAAAACCGTCGAACATGGTCGAAAGTGTGAAGTTTTATCGTTCAATAAAACGATAATGGACGAAAAAAGAGGAAGCCTGCAAAGGCTTCCTCTGTATCAGGTCTGATCGTGGTTCATGGCGCGCATGGTCTGTAAAACCGCGTCCTTCTGCTGGGGCGTCAGATTCACCCAGTTATCAAATAGCTCTTTCAATTCCGGCGTCAGCTCCACCATTTCGCCCTCTGCGAAGAACTGAGAAAGCGAGATGCCGAAAGAGGTACAGATCGCTTCCAGCGTACTGATGGAGGGAATCGTATTGCGGTGATAGATGTTCGCAATGGTAGAATTGGAAAGACCGCAATTTTTAGCCAGTCGATACTCTGTCCATCCGCGCTCGTCCAGTAGTTGATGCAGCCGCTGAAGCGTATCCATAGTTTCGCCACCTTTCTGTTCTGTATATATTTTACCGTTTTATTGAACGATATAATATTGTTTACTTGTATGCGTAATATCGTTTAATAAGACGATAAAGGCAACTCAAACGGATGACAACCCCACGGACAGACGAAGCCGCCCCTGTCAGGCTCAACGCTTGACAGGGGCGGCTCTTTTTCGTGTTCAGTTTTGTGCTTCTCGCTCCTGACGCAGAAGCGCGATGCAGATTTTGAGCTGATAGGCTTTGTGGACACCCAGCTTTCTGTAAATGTTTTTACGGTGCGTGGCAATGGTGCTTTCCGAGCAGTTCCTTTGTTCAGAGATCTCACGGGGGCTGCTGCCATCGGCCAGGGCCTCCAAGATCTCTCGTTCCGTCGGCGTCAGCATATCATAGCCCACCAGGAACATCTCATAGGTCGCCGGATCGATCTCGGATTTCCGGAAGTAGGCCAGCCGCTGGGCGTCGGCCTGCGCCGCTTCAAACTGCCCTTGCAGCTCTTCATTCTTATCCAAAAGCTGCACGGCCTGCTCCTGCACGGTCTGCTTTTCTTGCTCCAGCGTGGTGATGATCTTCTCATGTTCCCGATCCTGCGCCTGCAGCGTGGCGGAAATCGGTTCAAAATCAGCAAACGCCATCTGCTCGCCGCCGCGGTCCTCGTCCCGCAGCCGATCCAGATCCCGATGCACTGGAGCGAGATACCGGCGCGCCAGATACAGACAGCAAACAATGGCAGAAAACAGCAGCAGCGCCGAAAGCAACACCGTCTGCATAATATTTTTGGCAACAGCGATATTGTAATCTTCCTTCGGGATCAGCACCGCCAGCGTGTGGGGTGTCCCATCGCCCTTTGCCGCGGTAAGGCTTTTCACCATGCCGACAAAAGAAAAACCGTCGCCGTTCAGGGACACCAAACCGCTGCTCATGGGTTTAACGGTGAGAGCTTCGGGGGGAACATAGCAGAAGCCTTCCTCCGTATAGGTCATCAGGGCGGCTCCTGCGTCTAAGGTGTCGCCGCTCTCCGTGGTCAGCAGGCAGGCGAGGCGGCTGAGATTGGAGGGCTGGTCATAGCGCGCGGAAAAGAAGGTCTGGTTGATGGCGAAGCCGCACATTCCATAGATCGTGCCGTCTGCCCCGATCATGGGGATCGTCAGCAAAACCGCCTTTTCCGAGGTCCCCGGCAGCGTAACAAGGTCAGTGGTGCGGCGGGAATCGGCAATCGGGGCGGCAGCCTGTACGGTATGCTCCGCGTAATTGGGGAACTGCCCAATATGGAATTCCTGGGCCCACTTCCGGTGCGGCATGACGTTGTGCGCTTTGCCCACGCTGGCAATGCCCCGGAACAGCAGCAGGTTATTGGTCACGCGCCCCGCGTTTGCCCTTTGCACATAGAGGCCGCTGCGGGCATCCGCTGTATCCCCGTCGCTCATGGAGCTTTCCAAGACGACAAACGCGCCGGAGCAGTCCGCCTGCCGGACATACTGGCTCAGCGGCTCCAGCATAGCGTCCTCTACCGCTTTGGTCGCCTCCACATTCCCGTCCAAATCCTCAAAGGAGATGCCCTGCTGCTGCAGCGTGTCCTCCAGCAGCGCGGTCATATCCTCGGAAAGAAGGATGCTCATAACGGAGACATTGTGCCACAGGGATTCCATATCGTTCTGAAAGACCTCCATCTGAAGATCCAGCGCCTTTTTGATCTCGGCCTTGGGACTGCTCAACCGGCCAAACAGGGTGAGTCCCGCATAAAGCGCCGCGATCAGCAGCACCGCCAGCACGATCATGTAGCCGATGAGCTTATGCCGCATGGAGCGCCGCGCGTTTTTCAAATAAGACAATACCTGCATGGCCTTTACCTGCCTTGATGGAAAGTTACGGAAAAGTGATTTACTGGATGGAGCGGAACAGCGCCCAGGTCTCCTCCGCCAGCGCCTCCACATCCTCACCGGCAGCGGCCCGCTGGGGCAGCTCCTGCTGCATCTGCCGCAGGCCGTCGTACAGGGTATGGACCTTGGAATAGTAATCGGTGAAGCGCACCTCGGCCAGCGGGGTATAGGTTTCCTGCATGGTCTTGAGGGCGGCGTAGAGATTGGCATAGCCCTGATCGGCAAATTCTACTTCGTCAATGGAATCAAAGGCCCCGTTCCGCACGGGCATATAGCCAGTAGAGGTCACGAAGTCCAGATTGCGCTGCTTCTCCGTCAGCCAATGGGCAAACAGACTGGCGGCCTCCGCCTTCTGTTCGGTGGTCTTGTAGGCGCACAGGCCCACGCCCGCCTGGGTCATCAGGGGCTCTGCCCCCGCTGTCATGGGCAGGGGGACCACCTGCAGGTCCATCGGCTCGCTGCGGCCGTCCTCATAGGTAACGGTATCATTATAATAGAGAATTGCCGCGGAGGAGCCAAGACCGGACAGCACCTCGCCGGTCATGACCTGGGTATTGGAGTAGAGATCGGACACCACGATATGCCCCTGCGCCAGCGCACGGGCAAACTGCATCCAGCTCTCCTTGAACACGGCATTGTCGAAGTCATACCAGCCGTCTTCCGTGTAGAAATCCTCCGCCCCATGCTCCAGCGCGTTCAATTCCACGGCGCGGATGGGGTAGTCCATGGCGCAGAAAGGCTCCGTGCCGTTCGACCAGTCATAGAACTTCCCGGCAGCGTCATAGAATCCCTCCCAGGTGGAGAGGTCGTCATAGCCCACGCCGGTGGCGGCGGAAAAGCGGGCAAAGCCCGTGCCGTTGAGCATGAGCAGCTGCGTGGATTTGGACAGGGGGAATACAAGCAGACTGCCGTCATCTGCTTTACCGTCGGCAAGGAAGCCGGACACAAACTCGCTCCGCTCCTTCTCCGTGAAATAGTCATTCCAGTCCAGCAGCTTGTCCTCGCCCAGGGCGATGGCGTCTCCGATGTGGCAGGTGAAGAGGTCCGGCATCTCCTGCGCGGAATCCCTCTGTGTCTCTAACAGAAAGCCGCCGATCTTCGCGGCGCTGCTCAGCTCCGTCACCTTGACGCGGACGCCCTTCTCCTTCCCCTCGGTGCGGTTGAATTCCTCCACCAGCGTGTCCATCGGGGAACCGGCCTGCTCGCCGTATACGTGCCACATCGTCAGCTCCACCGGCTCCTTGGCTGAGAGCAGGGACTTGTTTCCGCAGCCCGTCAGGGCAAATACCAGGATGAAAGCCATGAGAATGGCGTAACCTTGCTTTTTCATCGCTGTGTCCTCCATGCACAAACACTTGTCCGTGAAAACGCTGTTTTCCGGTGATTTTTGAAAATATTTTTTCGTCCGTCTACCCTAAATCGAGGTTTTAGGGTATGACAAGATTTTAAATCTATGGTACAAAACAGGCAGACGGGGAGGCGAAATCGCCGATCGGCCCCCGTCAAAGGAACAGAGAATCGTTAAAGGGGTACCCCTTTAGGTTGGAGCTTCGCTCCAACCTAAAGACCGCTCGTCACCGTACATGGGGGGAAGCGGTCGCCGCTTTAGCGCTTCCATTGTAGCATATTCCGCGACAGCTTTACAAGACGAAATGAGAAAAAGAAGGGAGGAATGCGGATGGAGCAGGCGAAGAAAACGGCAGCCTACCGGGTCGTCACCGACTCAGGAGGCGACAGGATCTTTCGCTTCTACTGCGACATCTCCGGCGAGCTGTGCTGCGTGAGCAAGCCCATCCGGGCGGACACGGAGGAAGCGGCGCTGGAGCTGGCGTGGGAACAGGAGGGCAAGTGGGAGTTCAACCGCTGCCCCCGATGCGGCAGGTTCGTCTCCTCCGCCATGTTCAATGTCAACGCGGGATTGTGTCTGGACTGCGCGCCGTGGGAGGATGAGTATCCCTCGTTCTGCCATCACTGCGGTGCAAGGCTGCGGGAATCGGACGCCTGCTTCTGCCCCGCCTGTGGAGCGAAGCTGCAGGTGGGCGGCACAGACGGAAAGGAGGAAGCCAAATGACAGACTATGACCTGAGAACCCGGAAAGCCCTGCGGCAGGTGACGCTGCTGGAGTACGGCTGCGGGCCGGAGACGCTGCGGCGGCGCAAGATCTGCCCCAGCTGCGGCAGGGCCAACAGCGCCGACCGGACGGACTGCGCCGACTGCAGCGCGCGTCTGCCGGAGATGACCCTCTATGACCTCTACCGTTCCCGCCACCGCTGCTGCCCCAAATGCGGCGTGACCGTCACCGACGTGGCGCGGTACTGCCCCGAGTGCGGGGCGCGGCTGCCCAAGGGAGCGGCGAGACGGGAGGCGGCGGTATGAGCCTCTTCCGGAGGCGGGAGCCGCCCTTGCCGAAAGCGGCGGTGTGCTTTGCCTTGCCATTCAGGACCCGCCGTGCGGCGGACTGGCTGAGAAATCTGGGCGGCTGTCGGCCAATAGGCGTCCTCTCTGATGACTGCGGCGACGTGGCCTGGCAGTGTGCTGCCGAGCAGGCGGACCTTCTGCTGCTGGAAACCGACTTCACCGAGGGCGTGGAGGACAAGGACGTTTCCGCCCGCTGCGACATCGCCGTCGAGGTGCGGCGGAAGCTGCCGGATTGCCGCGTCTATCTCGTCTGCGAGGACGGACACCCGGAAAAGCTGGCCGCGCTGGAAAAGGCGGTGGAGCTAAAGCTCATCGACGGCTATTGCATCGGCGGGCTGACCGCCCGGCAGGCGGAAATCTGGCTGGCCGAGACGGCGCGCGCCATGAACGAGCGCACAGAACCATGAACCATGAACCGACAACCGAAAGGAGGACAACGCACGGATGCGAAAACGAATCACATCTCTGTTTTTAACGCTGGCGCTGATGCTGACCCTCATCCCCGCGAGCCTGACCACCACAGCGGAGGCCTACCTGCCGACGCCCAACCCGAACACTCCCCACAGCAACAACGGCTGGGTCGAGCTTAACGGCCCGCTTGGCGTTGCCGCATTGAAGGAATACCTCAAGGACGAAAACAACACCTGGTACATGCGGCTGACCGGCAACATTTCGCTGGACGATGACAGTTTTGAAGGCATCACCGTCAAGGGAACCAAGTACCTTGACCTGAACGGCTATTCCGTCGATGTCAATAGAGACGGGGGAAAAGAGCTGACGCTGTTCGAGGTGCCGGAAGGCTCCACCATCGTGGTCTGCGACTCCCGCGGCGGCGGCAGAATCCACTACGACGGATACCTGGACATGGATCAGAGTTGCAACAGCGAAGGTGGTCAGGTCAAGTTTAGAGCCATTCGCAACCTGTTCCATGTGGAGGGCACGATGATCCTCAACGGCGGCGAGCTGGACGGCGGCCGCTCCAAGCAGGTCTGGGTAACCTATTCCCATGCCGCCGGTAGTGCCGACTACTATACCGGCTATGTGCGCCAGCAGCTCTACGCCACGGGCATTGATGTCGATGGCGGCACGCTGATCATGAACGGCGGCTCGGTCTGCGGCCGCGGCGATTACCGGGACGCTATTTATGCTTGGAACAGCGGCACTGTGGTCATCAACGGCGGCCGCATCCTCGGCCTCGGCGGTGCAAACGCGCTGCGTTGCCGCGACTATCAGCCGCCCAGCGTAAGCATCCGCGGCGGCTACTTTGAGACCCGCAAGATCGACAAGGAGCACTGCGGCAGGTATCCCGGTGCAGCGCATTCTTCGCCGCATTATGTTTATGAAGAAGGAAGATACGGCGATGTGAACGTGAAGGAGGAGCACCTCTATCCGGGCGCGAAGCTGTCCACAGGCTCCCACAGCGCCACGGTCTCCCCGCCCACCAACGTCAAGACGAACTATGTCAAGCTCGCCACCACCAACAGCAACATCTATAACCCCAACATCGAGGGCAGCGGCACGGTCAGGCTGACCGGGTACACCCCCTATTACACCGAGGACAACTCGTGGGGCAAGCTCTTTGAGCAGCAGTACCTCGGCACGACCGGCACGGGCTACACCCCATATTATATCTTCGCCATCTACGACAAGGACGGCAAGCGCGTATCCGACGAGATCGTGGATGTGTTCACGCCGGGCACGCAGCCCGGCCGGACGGTGAAGGTGAGCGACTTTAAGGCCAAGAGCGGCGGCGAGCTCAAGCTCGACTTCCTCAAGCCCTACACGCTGCGCTGCACCGTGGGCGAGACGCTCAGCACCACGCAGGAGTACACCGCCTCGTACTACAACGAGTGGAGCTTCATGAAGGACGTGGTGGACATGAGCGGCATCACGATAGACGGCGAGGTCTGGCAGGCCGACTCCTCGGATGGCGACACGGCGGACTTCATCATGAGGCCCACGGTGACGAACTCCACGAACTTCTCGCACATCAATAGCCTTGACTACGGTAACTTCCGCTTTATCTACTATGTGGACGGGCAGGAGGTCACAGAGGCAGAAAAAGACATCCATATCACCTCTGGAGCGAACGAGAGCACCATCACCGGCTGGGGTCAGAGCTTTTTCGCATCGCTGCCGGAGGGCGAGCAGTCCCTGCGCTGCGAGTTCGACTTTGAAAGCAATGGCATCCCCTATAACCTCGGCATGACCAGGAAGGTCTATGTCTTCCCGCGCATCTACGCCACAATTGGCATGGGAGACTACGCAATGTGCGAGAACGACACTGTCACCTGCCCCAAGAGCGACAGCAGCTATCGCTATGCCTACCTGCGCCCCTATACCGACAAGAGCTTCCTCACCAATGCCGGCAAGAGCGTGACCAGCTATGTGTGGCAGTACCGCGACGGCAGCGAGTGGAAGAACATCACCGTGAAAGGCTCGGGGTCGGACTATCTCGCCACCAACGTTTCCGGCGTGACGATCAACGAAGGCGACGGCACGCTCAGAACCTACCGCTCCGGCGACTACCGCGTGATGATGAACCACAAAAACGTGACCAGCTATTCCGCCGCGCCCATCACGGTGGTCGGCAAGACCTACGATGCCAGCACCTACGAGGTCTCGCTGACGGCGAGCAAGGACAGCACCGTGTACAACGAGACCGGCTGCACGCTGACCGCCAAATTCAACCTCAACGACGCCAACTGGGAAAGCACCTTCATTGCGGAAGTTGTCCTCCAGCGCGACGGCGTGCCCGAAGGCGCGTGGAAGGGACTCGACCTGTTTAACAACGGCAAAGAGGTCAAATGTCAGGACCTCTATTACGGCTATAGTAATGGTAATAATAGAATTCTTTTCGATTCTACGGGCAAGGCGACCTTCGATCTGACGCAGATGAAGAAGCTCGCCAACTTGGGCGACGCGGAATTCGTCCCCGGCACGTACCGCTTCATGCTCAAGGTGCCCTATAAGGAGAACGGCGTCAAGAAGTACATCTACAGCGCGCCCTGCACGATTCAGATCGACAAGCGCGCCACCGGCGTTGACGTGATGGTGGGCAGCGAGAACATCACCAACGGCGGCGGCACAACGGCCGCCAGCGCGCCGAGCTACACCATGCCCGGCAATACGAACATCCTCCAGCTCGGCTATCAGCCCGTTCAGCCGAATGCCACCATCCCGAGCAGCCCCACGGTCAAGTGGTACGTGGAGAGCGACCGGGAAATTGCAACCATCGAGGAAAGCACCGGCAAGCTGACGGCGCATAGCCCCGGCACGGCGCTCGTCCGCATGGACTTCTCCGGCAGCGGCCTGAACTACACGCGCTATGTCAAGGTCATCATCCCCATCGAGGGCTTCCGCATGGGCGAGCCCAACTTCGGCGCGGCGGCTGCCGGCGGCAAGACCTACGAAACGGTGGAGATGCCCATTACGAGCGTGCGCTGCTACAACGGCACATGGGTGGAGAACACGAACAACAAGTACATGAGCGCCGTGGTCATAGCCGTTAAGGGCCAGAGCACCGGGGTCGGCAGCATCATCAACCAGCTCACCGACACCGTGCAGTACAACGACAAGTTCACCGCGACCTTTGAGATCAAGCCCAAGGAGGGCTACCAGTTCGTCCTGTACACCTCGTACATCAGCGGCGATTCCTGGTACAAGAAGGCCAACAGCAAGGTCATCCAGTGCAGCATCCCCGGCGACAGCTCCCTTGACAGCGCCATTTTCAAGGGCTGTGAGGAGGGCGGCGAGTACTATAACGGCTCGTACGTCACGCCCGCCAACGCAACGCTGTACTACGCCTACGAGGAGCCCTGCCTGAAGGACCCCACCGGCGGTACGATCTATCTGAACACCGTCTTCCTCACCACCGATGAGCCCATGGAGGGCGACCCCCGCTACGGCGGCACGCTCCCCTCGAACTACCGCAATGATATGCTGAATGTCCGCATCAACACCATTGAGAATATCTTCACCGCGGGCGGCTACCCCGTGCTCTCGAGCGAGAGCAAGGTCTCCAAGGTTCCCGACGTGACGGGCACGGGCACGGCCTACGCGCCGGTGCTGTATGCCGACAAGGACAGCGCGACCAGCTTCAATAATCCCGGCTCGTGGCTCAATGTGCTCTATGACGGCAGCAATCCGCGCCCCGACGCCGACCTCATGCGCCAGCGCTACGAGGCGGGCACTTACATCAGCGAGCTGGTCATCACGGCGGGCGTTGCGGCAGACGGCACGAAGTATTACTTCGAGCCCAACACCGCGCTCGTCATCAACGGCTACAAGGTGCAGCTGCTCCATCCCTCGGACAACGGCACGTTCTCGCAGGCCGATGTGTATGACGATGTGTACGGCTACCAGTTCCTCGGCTACTCGCCCGGCAAGCTGAGAGCCACCTACTACATCGTTTCGGACAGACAGCCCGCGTATAACACCGCCACCGTCACGGTGGCCGCGCCCGTCACGGGCGAGAAGGCCGCCGTCGCGTCCGACGCCATCGTCACGGGCGTGACCCGCACCGGCGAGAGCGAGGAAATCGTCAACCACGGCGTTTACGTCAGCAGACTCACATGGTTCATTGACGCAAACGGAAACGGCCAGCTGGACGAGAACGAGGAATGCACGCCTGAAAACGGCCTCACGGCGGACGGTAAGTTCCTCGGCGGCAAGACCTACAGCGTTTACTTCGAGCTTGCCGTCACCGAGGGCATGGGGCGGCTGAACAACGAGGCCTTTACCCTCAAGGTCAACGACCTTGAAGTGCCCATCAACACCACCGCGGCCAAGGGCGTCTACACCTTCCCCGAGACGGAGATCGTGGGCTACGGCGTTTCCGGCAATGTGGAGAGCTTCAACTCCGGCACCGCCCCCGTGACCATCCAGCTCATTGAGCAGGGCCAGTCCGAGGCGGCCTATGAAGTTCAGGTCTCCGGCGGCACCCAGAGCGGCAATAAGTTCACCGCCCCCTACGCCTTCTCCGATGTGCCCACCGGCACCTACACCATGAGGGTGATGAAGCAGAACCACGTCACGAGAGAGTACACCGTAGTTGTGGGCGCGGAGAATGTGACGCAGGATGTGAAGATTTGCCTGCTTGGTGATGTTACAGGTGACGGAAAGGTAAATCTCAAAGACTGGAACCGAATCTATCAGCATTATGACAATA